>NZ_CAPF01000036.1:0-21959 GCF_000321165.1 Enorma timonensis | reverse complement strand
ATATGCGTCATTCCGAAAGGGCAAATGACAGTTCACGAATGCAAGATCATGAAGGTGTCAGAATGCATGCTGGTCGCCCGCTCTTCATCATAAGGTGCCCCTCGTTCTTGACTTCTGCACTTAACGGAATCCATATGGTGTCAGCACCGGGGGTGGTTACGGGCTTTCCGGTTGTGAAACTGGTTGTTCCCTAACTTAGTCCTTCAATCCGCAAAGGTTCTGAGCGAACGTGCGGAATCATTTTGCCTAGCTGGTGAGGAAGGTCTGCTGCGGGGCAGCATGGTACGGTCTACGGCGACAATAACGTTGTAAGTCATCTGTGTCATGAGGTAGATGAACCTAGGCGCTTGAGCAAGTCCTTCCATTCCCTGTTGGATGATCGAAGGAAAACTTCGGTTATCACAATTGTGGTGGGAATCTTTCTGTCGATTCGCCAATCATCGACTGGCGAGAATGAGTTGCGCATCAATACATAAGGACATTCATTCGAAGACCGCCATGGTTGTAGCAGTGGTTTCCGGAAGGGTGGATGAGCAGGTCAAGATGCGTGCCTAGACGCTTAATGTGGCCGTCCTCGTCGGACGGTGCGATTCGCGTGGTGTGGGAGCGTATCGTGCGACAGGAGAGATGCCGAAGCGGTCGATGCTACTGAGCAACTCGACATCTCGTGCAATTCCCCAGAATGGTTCAGTGAACTATGGGCATCCTTTGGTGTTTACGATTATCTTGGCAGCCTCGATGATGACCAGATGGAGAACATAATCCTGATCTGTCCGATGCCGTAACTTCAACGATCGGAGGTTGCTATTCGATATAAACGTTCTTATCGTCGCATTCGTTGAAGGCGAGCAGCAATCGCAGAACAAGTTGGCGCTATATTCTATCGCCAGCAGTATTACGCTTGGTGCGAGAAATCCGATCTATTCCGGAGATGCAAGCGATGGTGACATTGCCACGCAAGAAAAGAATGATACCGATATTGGAGCAAGGAGAATCCGAATTTCGATATCGAAAGAACAGGAAGAGCGGTTAGGCTCAACCAATCAAAGAGCGGTTAGGCTCAACCAATCAAAGAGTGGTTAGGCTCAACCAATCAATATAATATCTACATCGAATCCAATTCCCAGTTAAGGGGAAGGCAATGAAAGATATTTCTACAATCGCGTCTCTAGAGCAACTTCGCGAAATCAGCTTCTCAGACTTCTACTATTCCTTAGAAAACAAAGAGAACAAGGCTGACGTTGTAAAACGCGTGATTGCTGCAATTGATCCCGGATTCATTCCGATGGTCCTACAGCAACGAAGGCTCGTGATACTCCTTTGTATGATTCGCGATGCCGTTGAAGACAAGAGAATGCAATACCAAATAAAGCTCCAGAAGAAAGAAGAGGAGCTAGAAAAATACAAACAACTAGATAAGCTTTACTCGTCAGTTGGTCGAGTTAGCAGGCTTTATAGCATAGTGAAACACGCGGAAGAGCTTAAAGAGATCCAAGAGGCTATTGGTAACGGGAGAACAGCAACTGGCGGTCTTGGTATAAAAATCAAGTATTTGAATGACGATGAGCTATTTGATCAAATCAAAGAAGATTTCATTAGCGCATCGGTCGAGCATATTGACGCCCTTGTGGCTGATGATGAACGATACCCGGCATTCATGGAAAATCTCAACAATACAATCCGACAACAGATGGTGACGAGCGGAAACAAAGTACTTAAGGGGCTCTATATGCTGCCTCTTCTTGGGGGCGATCAAGAGTTAATCATCTTTTTCGGAAGTGTTTTTCATGCCACTTTTTCTAATACTGATGCATACACGGGACTCCTGTATGCGTCGGAGTACTTCGAGCATGATGAGTCGTATTTAGGTGCAGTATTTCTGCATTCCTCAGAAGAGGAGAAAACGCAAATTGTACGAGACGCTAGAAACGCTCGAGATTATGAGTATGCGCTGAGGCTGTTGCGTGAAGAGAGATATGACGAAGCTGCAAAAGCGTTCGATGCTCTTGGGACATTTAAAAACTCGAAGGTTATGTCGGATAAAGCTCTAGCAGCCCGAGACGAAGCAGCTAAAGCGAAATTATATCAACGGGCAGTAAGCCTTCTGTCCGAAGAGGAGTTCGATAAAGCTGCAGAATTGTTCGAAGAGTTGGGTGATTATTCAGACTCACTTAGGATGCTCGAGAAGACCGTCAATTTGCGCAGCATTAAGCAAAACGACGCTCTTTATTCAGAGGCGGAAAGTGATCTCCAGGAATCAAGATACTTAGATGCGGAAAACATTTTTCTCAGCCTAGGCGAATGGCGTGATGCACCAAATAAGGCTCTCGCTGCGCGCGAGGCATTCAACGAACAGCAATATAAGACGGCGTCCGAACTAAGAAAGCAAGGAGAATACGACAAAGCCATTGAGTTATATTCCCAGATTATTGACTATTCAGATTCTAAGGAGCAGCTAGCTCGAGCTGAGTTCGAAAAGGCTGAAGATGAGACATGGAGAGAACGAGAAGAGGAGCAGCGGCTCAAACACGTATACGATAGAGGAAAAAGCTACTTCGAGAACGGCCAATTTGAAAAAGCCGCTCGTCTATTCTGTGACCTGGGCAACTATGAAGATGCGCCACGGCTGATGAGGAATGCGCAGAATTTGGCGATACAAGAAAAAGCTTATTCCGAGGCATTGGCTCTCCAGTCCCAAGGAGATTATCAAGCTGCTGCAGCTGCTTTTTCTGTTCTAAAGGGGGAGGATGGAGCATGGTATCGGGATTCTCGTCAACGAAAGAAGGAATGCCAAGAAGCTTATGAAAGAGGACTGGCGGCCTCTTACGAAGAGGCGAATCTCTTGATGGCTTCTGGAGAATACAGAGATGCGGAATTGCGGTATAAAAAAATATCTGGCTATCGGCATTCTGATAAGAAGGCAAAGCAGGCATCTCTATTGTTGACTGCGACAAAATCGCTGGTTGCAGGGCAATACGAAATAGTTCGGCAGATTTTAAATAACCCAGCTATTGCGACTCTAAAAGCGGCGGAAGAAATCGGCTCGGACGTTCAAGAAGTTGAAACTGTGCTTAAGCAGATGTCAGGCAAGCAAGAGGAACTGAACAACGTGCGCAGAGAGTTGACGAATGTACAGAGAGAGCTTGCTTGCAATGTAGGGAAGCAGCTCGATCTTGAAGAGGGGGCGCTGGCGATAGTTCCCTCTCAGAAGGAACTCGAAGCAGTCTGTCAAGAAATAAAGCTTATCCGCTTGGAACTAGAGAAATTAGGCCTGTTTGAGATTAAGAAGAGACGGGCGCTAGAGAGTGAATTACAACTCAAGATGGAAAGGCGAGACAAGTGCATCGCTGCAATCCCCGTCGAGAAGAAAGAATTGTTGGAGTCCCTACATCGAGAGAGCGACCTGCTTGATGAACGGAAGTCGCACGCCGAAAAATGCGAGAGATTGCTAGAGGAACAAGTGAGATCTTGTGGAATGAGATTGCTGGAAATAAAGGAGAAGTACCAATAGGGATCTGACAAGCGACCAGCCTCGCATCGCTTCTGCATCCAAGAGTGGTAAACAATCTTGCGCGCGAGCTCGTCCAGAGGGATTGCCCGTGAAACGAAGCGTCCCCATCTTCGTCACTTCATTGTCTTGATAATTCCAATCATGGCAGGTTGGGTTGTGTCCCCCTCCTCCTTCGTTTCGACTTTGTTTCTTTGTCAAAGCGCGAATAAAGATAACACTCTATCTTGAGATTCTGATAAGGCTAAGGATGTTTCTCACTTGCCGTTGCTGGGACGTTGGCATTGTGTTTGTTCATCGCTTTAGAGAAGCCCAGTCCCTTGGGTGATCGGGGTCATTATTAGGCGACGATGAAGGGTATCTATTCGAATAAGGTGTCTTCAGTTCAGCTGCGTCAGCAGATAAGATTTTTATCAGTATCCCATTTATGCGGTAAAACGCCTTTTCAAGACTGTCTATTTTGTAACAGGTTCCGTTGTGATAAAAAACGGGAATCTGGGAGCTGTTGATTACTAGGATTCCATGGGCTATGCAATTTCTCACTCGTCTCCACTCGTCAAGGAGTTGAACCAGGCATTCGTGTTCTGCTTCAGTATATTTTTGATGCGTTGCTACGATATAGGCCACTTGCTTACATTTGCAGGCGAGCGAACATTTCTGTAGCTGCTTCTCGATATGGGAAAGATAATTTAGCTCGTTTAGAGCTGAAATATTGTCATTGAAATGTGACCATGCCAGTATGTCGTTCAATTCAAATTCTATTTCATTTGCTTGTTCGATTATGCTGTAAAGTGCTATGCGTGTTCGGATTTCGAGATTACCAAACTCTTTCATCAAATAGCCGTTCCCTATAATAGAAGCGTGTGACTCATTAGGCCGCTACTAGGTAAGTTTATTCGTCCGACGTGCGAAAATCTGCAAGACCATCGTGGATACTGAGTTTCCGTGTTTCTAAGGTTGATGCGTTTCGGCGCGATTGGGATACTGACGGGGCGGTCTGCCAAAAGAATAGCCCTCATTTTCATACCGCCTAGAAAGTCCGCCTAGAAAGCCCGTTAAAGTAAAGTGTGGTGATGGGTTTGCGAGCTGCCCGCGTGAATCTGTTGTCATAATAGTATATAGACCAGCTAAGGAAGCCTTATCCATACAGCTGGCCTGATGCCCAAATTGGCAACAGCGGTGCCTGATACGCCCAAGCCAACACTTCCTTGTCCGCTCACCCCATAGGCGTAGTACTCAATCTCTTTGCTATATGAGCGCAAATGCCATGCCGTTGTATCACCAGTGTGCATACTAATCCTGTCGGCATCATCTGAGAAATACTTTGCCGCCTCGAAGGGGTCGAGACAAAAAACCTTGTCTAGTGTCACCTGAGGCTCATACTCACTATGTCGAAGTGGGAAAGAGTCGTCGTAGGCAGGGGCTTTCTTAATAAAAGCGCTGTCATGTGTAATATTCTTCTTCGAAAGTATACGTTGGACCGCGTTTTCGTCCATTTCCTTGACGAACTCGCCGTTCAGCCACCTACGCACCGGCGAGCTCTTCCAATCAATCGAGGGGCTCCTTTCCACTCCTTCAATTGACTTTTCGGTATAGCTGGCGCTGCGTACAATGTTTTCGGTTATGAGTAGGGCTGCGTCTCCCACAACCTCTAAAACCCGCCAGAGATAACCTCCGAAAGCAATGTTTCTCGTTGCGCCGGTACGTATATCTTCTGGATACGCAATAGTGAAATCAGAAAACCAATTCTTAACCCTGGCATCTGATGGCGCAACTTTGTCATCAATCCACATGGCGGGACGATGGCCAATACGAGTGCCCTCCATGTAGCGATCAACTTCATAGCCCCCCGCCGCCGTTCCAAAAGCGCTGCCCCACATGCCGTCGCCTACAGAGAAATTGCCGTAACAAACAATAGCTCCGCCGTCGGTCATACTGTCCCATCCGAGTTCATAGGCATGGTATCCAGCCACTTTGAAAAAGCCGGGAGATCTTAGTCCCCAAACCGCGGCATATTCTCTGCCTTTATAGTGTGCTATTCTGTCGCGCTTGTTCCAGTAATACCTCTGCACCTCATCAACGCTTAGAGAGAAGATCTTGTCCCAAGTTGTGCAAGCGGGAATTTGCCAACTTTTCGGATAGTGACTCCAGTTACGCTCCGTGCCAGCTGTATATACTTCAGATTCCATGATTCGGTCTTTGATAAAACGGGGGAGGCTATTCAGGTATGTGCTATTCAGCCATTTTCTGACAGCACTGTCTTCCCACGTGATGTAATTGCCTGGTATAGAAGCGACATTATCAGTTTCGAGGCTCTCCTCTCGATCGTGTGGAATACCGTAATCAAAGCTCACTGCGTAACGAGACATGATGAGAAGGCGTCCTCTGAGCTCATCTTTATCAAGCAAAAGCCAATCATTGATAAGCTCTTTGTTTCTTTGGGCATATGCGCCTAGTCTTGCTTTAAGCTTTCGCGAGCCGAACCTAATCGCCTTTGAATAGTTCGCGCTTTCTGTTAAGTCTTTGAAATCAAATGCGCCTACGCATGCGAGCTGGTCTTCATTCGTTACACGCTTTTCGATCATCAGTGCGGCTAGATAGGCGTTACCGTCCTCGGGGTTGCTATTTAGCGCCTTTTCAACTAACTCATCTGCTTTCGAAAAATCACCATCCTCGCACATTAGATATGCTCTGCGGACGATAGGGTTGATCTCTTCTTCGATCACTTCATAGTCAAGGTGACCTTTGGATTCGATTTCCGACGGATTCAGGCCGTTGCCGTTAAATCCATCTACATCCAATCCAATTTCGTTGAGTCCATTAGAGTCGTAGCCATCTTGATCAAATTGTGTCCCATTGCGATGCATGCCATGGACATCGAAGCCCCGAGCGTTAAAGCCCTCTTTGTCGTAACCGAACTTGTCAAAACCGCGCTTGTCGAAACCGTGTCTGTCGTAGCCTTCTTCATCTAGGCCATCTTTGTCATAGCCGGCGCGGTCGAAGCCCCGATTATCATATCCATTTCTGTCGAAGCCCTCGCTATCAAAGCCCTTTCTGTCATAACCGTTCCTATCGAAACCGGCTGCGTTATAACCGTAATAGTCAAATCCATCGCGGTCATAGCCAAAGCAATCAAACCCCGATTTTGTGTAGCCCTCCGCATCGAAACCGCTCCTGTCGTAACCATCCTCATCAAAGCCTTCAGAATCGAAGCCGTTCCGATCGAATCCATTACAGTTATAGCCATAGTGATCAAATCCGTCACGATCATAGCCTGCAAGGTTGTAGCCATCGCGGCCGTAGCCTTGAGCATCTAACCCTGCGACATCGTAACCGTCCCTGTCAAAGCCCCTTTTATTGAAGCCATCACTGTCAAAGCCTTCAATGTCATAGCCTTCGCGGTTGTAGCCGCGCCTGTTGTAGCCTTTGGCGTTATAACCATCTCTGCCAAAGCCGTTTCGGTCATAGCCATCAAGATTATAGCCATGCCCGTCAAACCCCTCTAAGTCGTAGCCGTTCTTATCGTATCCATCGCGGTCGTATCCATCGCGGTCGTATCCATCGCGGTCGTATCCGTCATGGTCGTATCCATCGCGACCGTAGCCCTCGCGATTCCAGCCGCCGGTGTTGAATCCTAATCGGTCATATCCTTCGCGGTCGAATCCGTGCTTGTCAAAGCCGTCCTTGTCATAACCGAAGCCGAAGATGATCATGAAATCGCCTCCGCGAGGAACATGAATAACAATGTGAGTATTTTACCAAGGATGTCATGGCTATTTCTACCATACTGTTCTGCTGGGGGGCTGCTCCGTGCTATCCCCGAGACGAGGTTATTTCCCACTAAGAATTCCTTTGCGAGGCGCTGGCAATCCGCGAGCTCTCGCTTGGTTTCCGCACATTCCGCACGGTCGTGAGCATTCCGGGCAATTACTACTTAGGATAACAGCGTACGCTTGGTATGGGGCGGTCAAACTACGGCTGCTTTGAGGCTGCAGTGGCCGCTGAGGCAGCTCGAGGGAAGTGAACGGCTTACCTGCCGCTTTAAGGAGGCGAGGCGCTTGGAGTGCGTGTGCGCTTAGGTGCGGTAGGCAAAGTTCCTTTCTGGCGACCGAAGTGCGCGGTTGACTCACTTCGAAACAACAACCCCTGGGAAGCGTGGTGGTGATGATCGCGTACATCCAGGTTTTGGAGGCTATCGGCTCGGACTATCATGTCCACTTGTCTTCCTTGAAGCATCGATAAATAAAATCGTTCTGGATTGTCATGTTCGACAAGATCTCGACTTCTTCAAAGTTTGAGATGTCGAAAACTTTTTTGTTGATTCCATCGTAGGACATCCGGTGCATTCCATATACTGTATACACGTATACAAGGAGGCACATATGGCTACGGCGGTGGTATCTGGCAGGGTTGATGAACAGGTCAAGGCACGTGCGGAGGCGTTCATCCGTGCAGCGGGGCTCTCGGCGGGCGACGTGATCCGTATGGTGTGGGAGCGCATCGCGCAGACAGGCGAGATTCCCGACGCGGGCGATGGTGCCGGGTGGCCTGACGCCGCGCACGATCCCTTGGAGCGGCTTGGTGAGCTTCGCGCGTCATTCGGTGCTTGCGAAGATCTTGTAAGTCTCGATGACGACCAGATGAGGGACATGATTGCGAGCCGCTATGCGTAACTTCAACGACCGGAGGCTGCTCTTCGATACGAACGTTCTGCTCGACGCGCTCGTCGAGGGCAGGCCGCAGTCTCAGGAGGCTTGGGAGGTTCTGCGTCGCTGCAACGGCGGTGGCGACATGGGCCTCGTTACCTCGGGTTCGCTCAAGGACGTGTACTACGTGCTCGGCCGCGGTGGAAGAGAAGCCGCCGCGCGCGAGGCCATCGGCCTGCTGATGGATCTGCTCGTCATTGCGCCCGTGGGCGCGGAGGAATGCGAGCTGTCGCTCCATGCGGGGGAGCCGGATTTTGAGGACGGGCTTGTGCGCGCTGCCGCCGAGCTCAACGACGTCGATTTCATCCTCACGCGCGATGCCCGTGCATTCAAACGGTCGCGCGTGCGGGCGGTGACCTGTGCGGAGTATCTCGAAATATTCGCCGAATAGCTATCCCTGGCTCGATAGGATGAAACGGCCAATCGATTCCTATGATAGAATCCTTTTAGAATCACTTCTTAATTCTGAAAGGATTCTATTATGATGATTAAATCTTCCACAGCGCTTCGGAGTGACTATAATTCGATCTCCGCACTCGCTCACGAGACGGGCGAGCCTGTCTACATCACTAAAAACGGTGACGGCGATTTGGTCGTTATGAGCATCGAGGCATTTGACGGGTATCGGCGAGATCTGGAGCAGCGCGCTGCCGTTTTGGAAGCGGAAGCTCGGAGGCTTGCAGGTGACGCGACCTACAGCGTCGACGAGGCGCGATCCATGCTGAAGGAGCGCTATGCCCGGGCGTGAACCTCGAATTCTCCAAGCAGCTTGGGAGGATATATCCAGCATCGCCGATTATCTGGTGCAAAACGCGAGCGTTCGTACGGCTGAGGAGACTACGGACGCCATTCTCGGCACGATAGAGCTGCTGGGCTCCATGCCGTACCTGGGCTCACTTCATCATGATCCGGTCTTGCAGAAGATGGGATACCGGAAGCTCATATGTGGTTCGTATCTCTGCGTGTATCGAATTATCGATGATGTCCCCACGGTATGCCGCGTGTTCCATACGCATCGGGATTACACGTGGCGCATGAAGTAAAAGTTTGAAGGTAGGGCGTTTTCGACGCGCGGCGGGCGTGAGCGCATTTCGGCATTATCTTTCCGTGGTACAATAAGGCCACGCACTGCAGCAGCGAAAGGCGGCGATCATGGCGGTTTGCGTTCCGGTCAGAGACATGAAGGACACGGCGGCATTCGCCAAGCTCGTTAAGGAATCCCCCGAACCTATCACGGTTACCAAGAACGGCTACAGCGAGTTCGTGGTCATGCGCAGCGAGGACTACGACATGATGCGCGAGGAGGTTGCAAAAGCGCGCCTCGTGCGGGTGCTGGCTGATGCCGACAAAGCATATGAGCAGGGCGAGTATGTAGACGGTGCCACGTTCATCGCTGCCATGAGGGAACAGTATGGCCTGTAGTTACGTTCTGCTTCCTCGGGCGCAGATGGATTTCGAAAACATCGTTCGCTATCTCTCTGTCGAGTTGGCAAGCCCTTTGGCTGCCGCACGATTCGTTGACGAGTTTGAGAAGAACATCGCCTTAGTTTGCGGGCAGCCAGAGATGTGCCCGCTCAGCCGTATGAGCGAGGTGGCTGCACGGGGCTATCGGGCGATGCCGGTGATGCGCTACATCGTTCTGTACGCTCATCGCGACGACAAGATTGTGGTCGCGCATATCTTCCACTCGCTTCAGGATTATGCGCGATACGTATGATGTCGAAAAACCCCTGGGGTAATTTGACATGCTTTACATGCTTTACAGGCGTTCCGCAGCGCGTTACCATCAAGGTGGGCTATTTCGAGGAGGTAGCTATGACTCGGGCGAATGCTGTGGTAGGGGCGCCGGTTCGTAAGAAAGCTGCGGAGGATGATTCCCGGCCTGCACGCGCGACGCGTGGGGTGCGGACTCGGCCGGGTCTTTCGGCAAAACCTGAGCAAAAGCCCGCGCAATCCCAGGTGAACGCGCGTATCGATGCCAATTTGAAAGCTTCGGGCGATGCTGCACTCGCCGCCGCTGGACTTACGCCTACACAGGCGGTGCGCATGCTGTGGTCGCTTGCCGTGCGCTATCAGGACGAACCGGAGAAATTGCGCACCACCCTTGACCCAGATTCCGCCGAACCCTCTGCAGACGAACTTGCCGAACGCCAACGCAAGGCGGCCGCGTATCATAGATGCCTTTCCCTGTGGCAAGATGTCCGAACCACGATGAACATAGCGGAACAAGACCCAGAGTGTAACGAATTATCCGATCGAGAGTACACCGACCTACTCAGGGACGAGCATTTTAGGGAGAAGGGCTACCTGCTATGAAAAGTGGACCCACGCTCCTTATCGATACGAATATCTGGATCGATGCTTTTGACGGTGATCGCAAACAGCATATGCGCGCCCATGTCTTGCTCGACACTGCATTCGAACGGGGCGTGACGTTGGCATTCGCTGTGAGCAGCCTTAAGGACGTGTACTATGCGCTCTCTAGCGCATTGAAGCGTCAAAGTAGGACGGTGAATGGCGTGCTGAGCGAGGAGGATGCACGCTCGGCGGAAGCATACGCCTGGGCGTGTGTCCAGAACATGCAAGAGATCGCCACGTCGGTTGCGGTAGATGTCTCAGACGTATGGCTTGCGGGGAAATTTCGAAGCCAGATGCATGATTTCGAAGATGCGCTCGTTGCGGCCGCGGCATCGCGTTGCCATGCCGATGTACTCGTCACGAATGACGAGCGGTTCCTGCGGCACAGCCCCGTGAATGCCATGGATGCGGCGGATGCGCTCACGTACATAACGCTGTCGTCTCTGTAGCCGAGGAGATGGGTTGGAACGAACCCGTCCCCAATCAACCGCGACGGGCGGCGCACCACTCACGCACGCGGGCGCGCATGCCTTCGATATCGAGCACGCCTTCGGCGAAGCCTTTGCGCACGAGCTCTGCGGGCAGCAGCTCGTCGTACTTGTCGAAGTAGGGCACCTCGCCGGGGTAGACGAGGTCGAGGGGGTCGAAGTCCTTCTCCGCTTCCGCCTCGAGCACGCTCCAGAACGTGTCCTCGTCTGCGCGCATACGGAATTGGATGAAGTATGGCCGCGACGGGTCGAGGCCGCGCAGCCCAATCTCGCCCGCGCACTTGATCTTCAGCAGCCGCTCGAGCGCCAAGAACGCATAGCTTCCCAGCCAGGGGAAGAGCACCCAGGTGTCGCCGCCCAGATTGATGAGGGGGCGCTTCGCCGCGCCGCTCTGCTCGGCCGTCCACCGTGCCTGACGCAGGCGCGCTCGTGCGTTGTCGAGCAGGTACGGGTATACCTCGTGCTCCGACAGCACGCGGCGCATGCGCTCGAGCACGTGCGTGTCGATGTCGCCCGCGCAGTCGCCGAAGTACGCCGGCACGCGACCTTTCACCTGCGTGCAGTACACAAGGTGGCGCTTCCAGTCCACTTCCTCCACAAGCCAGCAGTGCCCGGCGATGGCGATGCGCTCTCCCGGAGGCGGCGGGTTCACGATGGTGCCGAGCTCCGCGCTCTCGCAGCGCACGGTGAACTCCTCGTTCTCTTGGAACACGGCGTAGAACTTGAACGAATTCGTGATGCGTTCGCCCGCGAGCCCCACGATGAGGCCGCCGCCCTCGGTGGATTGGATCTGTTCCGTCTCGAGCAGGTGGCGCAGGAGCACGCGGAAGTCGTCGGCGGAGACGCGGTGGAAGTAGGAGAGCGTGAGCACGCGCTGCGCGAGCTCCGCAGGAGAGAGCTCCCCGCACGAGGCGAGCGTCGCCATGGTCTGGTGGTAGAGCAGGCTGTAAGGCAGGCGGTCGAGGCGCGGCGGCTCCACCCAATGCTCCTCGCGCGTGAGCTGCACGAGGGCGATGCCCTGCAGGAGCTTCCATGGGATGGTTTCCGGCATGGTGGTGCGGGGTTCCGGCTGCTCTTCGCGTAGGACGAAGTGCATCTCCGGCGGCGCGCCGCGGCGCCCGGTGCGGCCCATGCGCTGCAGGAAGCTCGACACGGTGAACGGCGCGTCGATCTGGAAGGCGCGTTCGAGCCGGCCGATGTCGATGCCCAGCTCGAGCGTGGCGGTGGTGACGGTGGTGTCGAGCCGCTCGTCGTCGCGCATGATGTCTTCGGCATTCTCGCGCAGGCTCGAAGAGAGGTTGCCGTGGTGGATGAGGAAGCGGTCGGGCTCGTGCGTCGCCTCGCAGTAGCTGCGGAGCATCGTGCATACGGCCTCGGCCTCCTCGCGCGAGTTCACGAAGACGAGGCATTTGTGGCCGCGCGTGCGCTCGAAGATGTAGCCTATGCCGGGGTCGGCGTTTTCCGGTGCGGTATCGGTGACGCGCGGTGCGAGGCCGGTGTCGGCGGGTGGGACTTCAGCATCAGGTGTTAGAGTCCCACCTGCCTCCGGCAATGAGACTTTGGCACCAGGTGCTAAAGTCTCATCTGTGTCCTCGACCCGCTCTACCGACAGGACGTCGGCTTCCACCGCGCCGTCTGCACGCTTGGGCATTTCGGTTGCCGCGCGCTCGACAGCCTGCGGGCCCGTTAGGTAGAAGTGTTCCATCGAGAGCCGCCACGTGCGCCCGGGCTCTTCGAAGCGCGGGATGATGCAGCCGCGTCCGGTGCCGCTCGAAAGGAAGGCGCCCGTGCGTTCCGGGTCGCCGATGGTCGCGGAAAGGCCGATGCGCCGCGGGTTCACGCCCGCCATGCGCGAGAGGCGCTCGATGAGGCAGAGCGTCTGCCCGCCGCGGTCGCCGCGCAACAGCGAATGCACCTCGTCGATCACCACGAAGCGCAGGTCGTGGAAGAGGCGCGGCACCGCCATGTGTCGATGCATGAGCAGCGCCTCGAGTGATTCCGGCGTGATCTGCAGGATGCCGCTCGGATGTTTCAGCAGCTTCTGCTTATGCGAGGACGAAACGTCGCCGTGCCAGTGCCACACGGGGATATCTGCCTCTTCGCAGAGGTCGTTCAGGCGCATGAATTGGTCGTTGATGAGAGCTTTGAGCGGCGCCACATAGAGCGCGCCCACGCTTGAGGGCGGGTTCTCCCATAGGTCTGTGAGGATGGGGAAGAACGCAGCCTCTGTCTTGCCCGAGGCGGTCGAGGCGGTGAGCAGCACGTTTTCATCGGTGTTGAAGATCGCTTCGCCGGCGGCGACTTGGATGCCGCGCAGGTTCTCCCATGCGTGGTCGTAGATGAAATCTTGCACGAATGGTGCGTAGCGTTCGAAGATGCCCATGGCCGCCCTCCTTCCCTGAGTGGGACTTTATCACCAGGTCTCAGAGTCCCACGTTCCGTCGTGGCAAACGACGTCGACATTTTCCGACAGTTTTACCGTTCGCGAGGAGAAAAATGGCGAAAAACGTCGACGTTGTCGCGTGGGATTCTGACACCAGGTCTCAGAGTCCCACACGCTAAATGGTGAACTCGGCGAATTCGGTGGGAGAGCGTTCGCCGGTGCCGCTGCTCGCGGAGGCGCTGGCCGTCGTCGCGTCGGTAGCGCCGCGCACGCTTGTGCCGCCATCGCCCGCAGCGCCGCCTCCGTCAGCCGTGCCGTCTACGCTGCCCAGCAGCCCTTCCACCGGCGCATTCGGATTCTGGTACGCGATATCCAACAGCTCGATAAAGTCGCGGATGACCTCGCGCGGCGTGAGGTGCGTGTCCGCCCCCACGCGGCCGAATTCGATTTTGAGGAATTCCACCAAGTGCTCGGTGGAAAGCCGCGGCTCATAGCCGAAGTACCCTGCGTGGATCTGCTGCAGCTTCTCGATGAGCACCAAGAGCTCCTCGTAGGTGAGGGGATGCAGGTGGATGATGGGCGCGAGCATGTCGCGCATGCCCTCCGTGGCGAAGCGCCCCTGCGTGAGGCGGCTGCGGAGCGCCTCGTAGCTGAACACGCCGCGCCGCCGGTCTTCGATAGATTGCGGCGTGCCGCCCATGATGATCCCTAAGTGCCGCGCCTTGCCCTGCAGCGTGTCGTTGTACATGGTGAGAATCTTCTCGTAGTTGTACTGGCGCGTGATGGCGTTGGGAATCTTGAACAGGTTCACGAGCTCGTCGATGAGCACGAGCAGCCCCTTATAGCCCGCACCCGTGAGGAACGCCGCGAAGAGCTTCACGTAGTCGTACCAGTCGTCGTCGCCGATGATGGTCGAAGTGCCGAGCTCCGCTTTCGCTTCCGTCTTAGTGCGGTATTCGCCGCGGAACCACTTGAGCGCGCAGGATTTGCGCTCGTCGTCGCTCTCAATGCTGGCGTCGCGGTAGATGCGCAGCATGCGGGTGAAGTCGAATCCGTGCACCAGTTCCTCGAGGGGTGCGAGCTGGCTGCGGAGAACTTGCTCTGCGGACGAGCCGGCGGGATTCGAGCCGGTCGGTTTCGCGCTCGTCGCTTCAGCGGATGACTCATCGAAACCTGTCTCAAATGAGTCGCGCCAGCCAATAACCCCCGTCCCCATTGGTTGGTTCGTGCTGGCGACCCAGCGGTCGAGGATGAGGCCGAGCGCTCCGCCTTCTGGCCGCGTCTTGGTGGAAAGGTTGCGGATGAGCTCGCGGTACGTTGCGAGCCCCTGACCCTGGCCGCCCTGCAGGCGCCGTTCGGGGGAGAGGTCGGCATCGGCCACGACGAAGCCTTCGCCCATGGCGTGCGTGCGGATCGTCTGCAACAGGAAGCTCTTGCCGCTGCCGTAGCGTCCCACCAGGAAACGGAAGCTTGCACCGCCGTCCGCGATGAGCGAGAGGTCCGTGAGAAGCGCGCGAATCTCGGTCTCGCGCCCCACGGTAATGTAGGGCAGGCCGATGCGCGGCACCACGCCGCCCTTGAGCGAGTTCAAGATTACGGCAGCCACGCGCTTGGGTACGCGTGGTGCGGTGCCAGCGCCCGCCGCCGCACTACCGATACGTTCACTCATATTCCCAGCACCCCTCGAACCTCGTCCTCGTAATCCTCGATAACCTGCGCCCCGTCGGCGCCAAACTCAATGACCGTATCGCCCACCACGTCGAACAGCTTTTCGTTGATTCCGTCGACGAGCATATCCTCCGAGACCCCCGACGGCACCTCAGCATCTCCTGCAAGCAGCCCCAGCAGGTACTCCCGTTCACCCTCAGAGAGCAGTGACGACCCATCGACACCACCCGTATGAAGGGCATCCACGCCCGCTTGTACGTGACCGTCTCTCGACCCTCCCAGGTCGCAAGCGGCTTCGGCAGCGTCACCCTCCGGGACAACTATATCCTTCCGTGCGGACGGGCATGTGGAGGCGAGCAGAATATCGTTTTCCGGGGGTTCGGCACCATCGTCCCGGCGCAGTTCCGCAGGAAATTCGCCGAAGGCGAATTGACGAGGACTGTTTGAGCACGGGACGATGGTGCCGAACCCCTCGGCCGATTCTTCTCGGCTGCATTTGACCGGGGCACCTTCTCGCTCCTCATCTGTCAGCAGCGCCTCCCGAATCTCTGCCGCCGTGCTCCGAATTCCCGCGAGCTGCGAGAGGTCGATATCGATGTGCCGAGGCGCGTGCTTCTCCTTCCATGCAAGCCACGTCGCGATTTCCTTGTCGATCATCGCATCCAGGTACTTCGGCAGCTTCTTCTCCTTGATGGGATGCGGGTAGGAGAGCGCGTCGCGCAGTTTGCGGTCGCAGGCACGCAGCACGGAACCGAGCCGGGCGCTCTTCTCGCGTGCGCCGTAGGTGCGGATGCATTCCCATCGACCGTTTCGACACCGATACCAGTGGATGGGGTCGAGCGCGTAGTCCGCGTCCTCATGCGGCACTGCTTCGAAAAACACGCCGCTCCCGAACATCGTATAGGGCATCCGCGCCTGCTCGCCGAACATGCTCTCGATGAGCCCCTCTACCCGGTGCTTTCGGTAATATCCCAAAAGTCGCACGTAGACCGCGCATACAACATGCCGGAGGTCGTCGGGGTAATCTTTGTACGATCTCGCGAGCCGCACGCGATAGGTGGAGAGCGCATCGATGGCTTCAAGCAGCTCCTGTTCGCGCGCTTCGTCGGGCGGCAGCGCGAGTGCGCCCTCGGGTTTTTGCTGCGAACCGGAGCTATCGGCATCTTCTTCCCGCGCCACGATGACATCGATGCTGTTTAAGACAGCGGGGTCGAACGGCGCGCTCGCCTGGACAAGCCGCAAGAGCGCGCGATCGAAGACGACGGCAGGATCGTTATCCAGAAGCGCGGGATCAAGCCCATGGTAGACCACATAGTCGCGGAGCCAGGGAGCCATGAAGCGGTCGAGCTCCGGCGAGAACTCACGATACGCCTGCCAGACCTCTTTGAGCTGCGCGAATCCCTCGCGCGCGTTCGCGACGCCGATGCCGCAGATGAGCTCGTAGATGTACAGGTACACGAATGAAAGCGACGTCTTTTGGATATCACCGTGCCTAACCTGCGTGCGCCAGGTGAAATACCCGCGCAGCTGGCGGTCGCTCAATGCGTTGTACGTGGGATAGTAACTCTTGAACTCACCGGTGTAGGGGCAATCGTCTTCGAAATCGGCCATGAACATACCCTGGCGGTAAAAGAGCTCGGCCTCGCTGAGCCAGCGGCCGTGCGGCTCACCCTCCTCCCAGCGCGAGATTGCCCTCATTTCGCGGTACCGTTCTGGCAGGTAGCTCGCCATCTTGCGACCGGTGGTGAGGATGGGCTCATCGCGGTAGACGGTACTCGAGAAATGGGAGCTCGTGCGCATGCGGTCGCTCGAGGTGATGTTGCTGATGAGCTCCTGGATGGCGCGAAGCTTCTCTTCCGTCGACCTTCCTGCGGGTTCCATGCGCACCTCCCTCCCATCATCCTGCGAGCGTTGTTCAGCTTTCCATTCTACTATAAAAGCAAACGTATGTTCGAACAATTATTGCCACCAGCCATTGGGGACGGGGGTTATTGGCGGGTCAGCCAATGGCGGGCCAGCCAATAACCCCCGTCCCCAATGGCTGGCCGAAGGGCGCGGGCTCCCGTGTCCGCGCGGCTATAGCGGCAGGAATGCGATTGCTGCGGCGATCACCACGGCGGGAAGCATGTTCGCCGGTTTGAAGAGCTTCTCCCAAATAAGGTTTACACCCACGCAGAAGATGAGGATCGAGCCCACGAGCGAGAGGTTCGCAAGTGCGGTCTCGGTCATGATGGGGTGGATGAACTGCGCCAAGAACGTGATGCTGCCCTGGAAGATCGCGACGGGGATGGCCGAGAACAGGCAGCCCTTGCCCATGGACGCCGTCATGACGAGCACGATGAGCGCGTCGAGCGCGCCCTTCATGGTGAGCGTCGACCAGTCGCCGGTAAGGCCGTCTTGGATGGAGCCCACGATCGCCATGGCGCCGATGCACACGGTAAGCGATGCGGTCACGAAGGCGTTGACGAACTCGTTGTCGCCATCGCTGCCGGTCTTCCGCTTGAGCCATTCGCCGAACTGCTCGAACTTGCTGTCGAGGTCGATCGCCTCGCCGATGAGCGACCCGAAGGCGAGCGACGCGAAGACCATCATGGAGCCAGTGCTCGCGATGCTGCCGTCCGGCGCGGCGGTAAGCATGCCGGCAAGCGCGCCGGAAAGCCCCACGAAAAGCACGCTCACCCCGGCCGCCTTCATGAGCGTGTCCTGCAGCCGCGGGATGAAGAAGCGCCCGCCGGCGAGCCCGATGATACCGCCTGCCAGCAGCAAGACGACATTGATGACGGTTCCCATTCCTATCATGGGCGGTGTGCCTCCCGGTACGTTCGATTGTTTCCAGACCGCGTCGCGCGTGCGGCACAGCCGGCGCTGTGGTGCGGATGTGCTTCAATTTTACTCTAGCGATGCCGGGGTGCTAGCCTCGTCGCCGCGCGCTCCGTTCGCAACGTGAAGGGGAGGGGATATGCACATCCAGCCATGGTCCGTCGAGTTCGACGATTTCCTTCACGATGAATCGCGAAACCGCGGGCATGCAGAGACGATCTCGTTCCCGCGTACGGAAGAGGACGTGCGCGCGGTCGTTCGCGAGTTGTATGCGGGTGCGGTGCCCATCACGGTGCAGGGTGCGCGCACCGGTCTCGCGGCGGGCGCGGTGCCGCAGGGCGGGCACGTGCTTAACCTTTCGCGCATGAATCGGTGTTTAGGTTTGCGCCAGGATGAGCGCGGTCGCTTCTTTGTGCGCGTGCAACCTGGCCTCGTCCTTTCCGAGCTGCGGAAATACCTGGCTGCAAAGGCGATTCCTGCAGACGGTTGGGATGCTGCGTCGCTTGCCTACCTCGCGGCGCTTGCCGAAGCGCCCGAGCAGATGTTCCCCACCGACCCAACGGAAACCTCGGCGACGCTCGGCGGCATGGCGGCCTGCAACGCATCGGGCGCGCGCAGCTACCGGTACGGCGCCATGCGGGAGCACGTGACGGCGCTGCGCCTCGTGCTCGCCGATGGCGACGTGCTTGCATTGCGGCGCGGCGCGTGCTGCGCTCACGGTCGGCGGCTCTCGATTACCACAGAGGGAGGTCGGCGCATCGACGTCGCGCTGCCCCGCTACGAGATGCCCCACGCCAAGAACGCCTCGGGCTACTTTGTCGCGGACGACATGGATGCCGTGGACTTGGTGATCGGTTCGGACGGCACACTCGGCATCATCACGGAGCTCGAGCTCGCCCTGCTACCGGCGCCCGACGTGACCTGGGGCGTGAGCTGCTTTTTCGCCGAGGAATCTCAGGCGGTGGCCGCCACCATCGCGGCGCGCGAGCGCATGCGCCATGCCGCGGCACTCGAGTACTTCGACCCTGCCGCGCTCGACGTGCTCCGCCGTGCTCGCGCAACGGGCTCCGCCTTCGCCGCGCTGCCGGAGCTGCCCGAATCGTTCGGCTGCTGCCTGTTCGTTGAGCTTCAGGCGGCGAGCGAGGAAGAGGCCATGGAGGATGTGGAGCGCTTGGGCAGGCTCGTCGAAGAGGCGGGCGGCGACGCGGGCGCGTCGTGGGTGGCGCGCACGGCCATCGACAGCGAGACGCTGCGATTCTTCCGCCATGCGGTGCCGGAAAGCGTGAACATGCTCATCGACGAGCGTCGCCGCACGGAGCCCGCGATCACGAAGCTCGGCAGCGACATGTCCGTGCCGAACGATCGCCTGGCGGACGTCATGGCGCTCTACCGCTCGACGCTCGCCGAGGCAGGGCTCGAAGCCGCGGCATGGGGGCATATCGGCGACAACCATTTGCACGTGAACATTTTGCCGCGCACGAGCGGGGAATTCGCGCAGGGTAAAGAGCTGTTCCGCCGCTGGGCGCACGAGGTCACCGCGATGGGTGGCGCCGTCTCCGCCGAGCACGGCGTGGGCAAGATCAAGCGCGATTTCCTCGAGATCATGTATGGTGAGGAGGCCATTGCGCAGATGGCGCGCCTGAAGCTCGCGTTCGATCCGGCGGCGCAGCTGGGGCGCGGAAACCTCATACCCGAGCAGCTGCTTCCCGCCATTGGGGACAGTCCCCAATGGCGCGCCAAAAGGGACAGGCGTTGCGCGGATGGTTTGACGTGCGCGGCCGGGGAGGTGCGGGCATGATGCATATCGTGGTATGCGTGAAGGCGGTGCCCGGTTCGACCGGGGTGCGCATGGATCCCGTTACCCATACGATCGTGCGCGATGGCGGCGCCGCGGTGGTGAATCCCTTCGACGCCGCGGCGCTCGAGGTGGCGCTTCGCATCAAGGAGGCGCTGGCAACCGAGGGTTCGACCTGCCGCGTGAGCGCGCTTTCCATGGGCATCCCGGCAACGGAGGCCTTGCTGCGCGACTGCATCGCCCGCGGTGCCGACGACGCACTCCTGCTCTCCGACCGCGCCTTCGCCGGCGCGGATACGCTTGCGACGAGCTATGCGCTGTCGCGCGGCCTGCGCGAGCTGGGCATCGGCGGCGGGGATGCGCCCGATTTATGGCTCATCATCTGCGGAAAGATGGCGGTCGATGGCGACACCGCGCAGATTGGCCCCGAGCTCGCCGGCCTTCTCGATGTACCCTGTGTGACCGACGTGCGCTCGTTCGCAAGCGAGGGCCTGAGTCCGGGACGGAAATACTCACCTGAGTGGATGCGCGTGCGCCATGGCGTTGACGAAGGCATCGAGACGGTTGAGGTGCCGCTTCCGGCGGTCATCACCGTGGCGAAGGATATCGTGCAGCCGCGCATGCCGAGCATCGCAGGCGTGCTTGCCGCGCGCGCCGCGGTGGTCGAGGTGCGCGGCGCGGCAGATGTGGGCGCGGACACGGCTCGCACGGGGCTCGCCGGATCGCCCACGCAGGTCGTGCGCTCATTCGTGCCCGAGCGTTCGGGTGCGTGCGAGACGCTTGCCGGCACGCTCGCCGAGCAGGCGGCGCGCGTTGCGGAACTTTGGGGAGGTGGCGCGCGATGAGCGGTCTTGTGGTAGATGCCGAGCGCTGTGTGGGCTGCAAGCGCTGCGTCCGAGCGTGCGCCTTCGGTGGAATCGTGGTCGAAGGACGCCTCGCGCGCCCCACGGATGCGTGCACGCTGTGCGGATCATGCGTCGAGGCGTGCCCGGTGCAGGCGCTTTCCATCGACCGCGGGCACGTGGCCGCCGGTGACGGTGCGGGTGCCGATGCGTCGGCATGCCGAGATATCTGGGTCGTGGGGCAGCTCGATGCCGCGGGCGCGGTGCTGCCCGTCACGTTCGAGCTCATCGCCAAGGCGCGAGAGCTCGCCTCCAGCCAAAAGGGACAGTCCCCTTTGGCGGGTCTGTCCCTTTTGGCAGAACGCCGGGTGGTGGCGGTGCTTGCGGAGGGCGTGGCGGCCGAAAGCCAGGCGTCGCAGCTCATCGCCGCCGGCGCGGACGAGGTGCTCCGTTGCCGCGACGGGAGGTTCCCCAGCGCGGACACGGCGGTACTCGCCGCCCTGATCGCCGAGCTCGCCCGTGAGCGTCATCCCGAAACCGTGCTCTTCGGGGCGACGGCGCTCGGGCGCGAGTTGGCGCCGCGGGTCGCCGTGCTGCTGCAGACGGGACTCACGGCAGACTGCACGGAGCTTTCGATCGACGCCGAAACCGGGCTGCTTCGTCAGACGCGTCCAGCGTTTGGCGGAAATCTCATGGCGACGATCGAGTGTCCCGTGCATCGCCCGCAGATGGCGACGGTGCGCCCAGGGGTGTTTCCGGTCGCGGTGGACGCCTGCGCACAGCGCGCCGGCGATGTTGCACCCGGGATCATCACCGATATCGCGTTCGATGCGACGGTGCATCCACGCGTGCGCAGGCTCGACCTGGAGCCGGTCGCAGCGGGAACCATCGCTCAGGCGAAGCGGCTCGTCGTGGTGGGGCGCGGTATCGGGTCCAAGAAGCATCTTCCGCTTATGAAGCGCCTGGCGGAGTTGCTCGACGCGGATCTGGGGTGCACGCGCCCGCTCGTCGAGGCGGGATGGCTCGACTATGCACACCAGGTGGGGCAGACTGGTGCTTCCGTTGCCCCGGAGCTCCTCTTGAGTCTGGGCGTTTCCGGTGCGATCCAGCATCTCGCGGGCATGGGCGGCGCGCAGACCGTCATCGCCGTCAACGAGGATTCTTCGGCACCCATCTTCGGTGCGGCGCGGTATGCCGTCGTGGGCGATTGCATCGCGTTTGCCGAAGAACTCGTCCGCCAGCTCGACTCGCGCTAACACCAGCCAATAGGGACGGGGGATTTTGGCTGGCTCAATGACAGGCCGTTGGCACCAGCCAACAACCCCCGTCCCCATTGGCTGGTCGTTGGCACAACCCCCGTCCCCATTGGCTGGTCGTTGGCACCAGCCAAT
>NZ_CAPF01000037.1:0-3179 GCF_000321165.1 Enorma timonensis | reverse complement strand
CCCAAGGGCGCCGCGAAGCCCGCCGCCCCGCAGGCGGGCGCCGCCCCCGACCTGGTGGGGCGCGACTTCAGCGCGGACGGCCCGGACAGGGCCCGGTTCGCCGACATCACCTACGTGAGGACCCACCAGGGCTGGCTGTACCTGGCGGTCGTGATGGACATATGGTCGAGGAGGATCGTCGGCTGGTCGATGTCGCCGCGCATGGCGGCGGAGCTCGCCGACGACGCGCTCAAGATGGCGATAGCGCGCAGGAGGCCGCCCGCGGGCTGCGTGCACCACAGCGACCACGGAGCCCAGTACGTCTCGCTGCAGCTCGGCAGGACGATGCGCGACGCGGGGATCAGGCCCTCGATGGGGTCGGTCGCAAGCCCGTGGGACAACGCCGCCATGGAGTCGCTCATGGGTCTCGTCAAGGCCGAGTGCGTGCACGCGAGGACGTTCGAGACCAGGGACCAGGCCGCGCTCGAGATATTCGACTACATGATGTGGCTATACTTAATTGGACACATCGATGAGAGTCTGAGGGCCCTTCGAGGAAAGGAGGCCCCATGCGCGACCCGAAGCACCCAAGACACTTCACGGAGGAGTTCAAGCGCCAGGTCGTCGCGCTCTACGACGGCGGAAAGCCCGCCTCTGAGATCATGCGCGAGTACGACCTCGGCAAGTCCACCTTCCAGCGCTGGGTGAAGCGCGTCCACGAGACCGGTTCGACGCGCGCGGCCGACAACCGCACGCCCGAGGAGTCGAGGCTGCTGGAGCTGGAGCGCGAGAACGCTCGCCTCCGGATGGAGGTCGACGTCCTAAAACAGGCGGCGCCGATGTTCGCACGAAGGCGACGGCGATGGCGGCCAACGCCCGCCGCTACCCGGTATCGGCGCGGCGCGGGATCCTGGGCGTGCCCCGCTCCACGTGCTACCGTATGCTCGCGCACCCGCCGCGCCCGAAGGCGCCCGACCCGATCGAGCCCGACGTGCTCGGCGCGTTCGAGGCCTCGCGCGGCGGGTACGGCGCGAGGAGGCTGAAGGTCGCCCTCGAGAGGGCCGGCATCACCGCCTCCAGGCGCAGGATATGCCGGATCATGGGGGAGAACGGACTTGCGGGCGCGTACTCTGGCCGCGCGCCGAGGGGAGGCGCCCGGCCGGCGCAGCCGCCATCCGCCGACAACGTGCTCGCGAGGGGGTTCGACGGCCACGCGCCGCGGACCCACGTCGCGGCCGACCTCGTCTACGTCCGCGCCGGGGGCTCGTGGTGCTACGTGTGCCTGCTCGTCGACCCCTGCAACCGCGAGATGGCCGGCTGCTCGTGCGGCCGGCGCAAGGACGCGCGCCTCGTGAAGGCGGCCTTCTCGAACGTGGCGTTCCCGCTCACTGACATCGAGGTCTTCCACAGCGACAGGGGCTCCGAGTTCTGCAACGGGGATGTCGACGCGCTGCTCTCGGCCTTCGGAATCGAGAGGTCGTTCTCGCGCCCCGGCAACCCCTACGACAACGCGGTCGTCGAGTCGACGAACAGGGTGCTCAAGCGCGAGCTGGTGCGAGGCAGGGCCTTCGCCTCGGAGGAGCGGCTCAGGACGGAGCTCTTCGACTGGGTGAACCGGCACAACAACTGCAGGCTGCACTCGACGCTGGGCTACATGACGCCGGCAGGGTTCAGGGAGGCGGGCCTGATCCTCTCGTAGATCTGTCCAAAAAGGTGTTGCCACATCATACATCGAGTGCTTCTACAACAGGGTCAGGACGCACTCGGCGCTGGGCTACCTCA
Organism: Enorma timonensis; assembly: GCF_000321165.1. Classification (NCBI taxonomy): domain Bacteria; kingdom Bacillati; phylum Actinomycetota; class Coriobacteriia; order Coriobacteriales; family Coriobacteriaceae; genus Enorma; species Enorma timonensis. The sequence goes on along the minus strand of NZ_CAPF01000037.1, from coordinate 1,418 downwards.
GCCCCGAGGAGTTCGAGAGGGCCAACTGGCCCGAGGAGGATCGCCGCCCGATGGCGGCGTAGGGGTGTAAACGAAATCGGGGTAGATTCACCGAGCCCCTGGTCGCGCACTCCGACGGCGGGTCGACCTACCGCTCCCGCTCCTGGAAGCGGATCTGCTCGGAGGGCGGCGTGGTGCGCTCGATGTCCAGGAAGGACCGCTGCGCCGACAACGCCCGGGCGGAGGGCTTCTTCGGCACCCTGAAGGAGGAGTTCTACAACGGCCGGGACTGGTCGCAGGTCGGCTTCGACGAGTTCAGGGGGATGCTCGACTGCTACCTGGAATGGTACGTCCACGGGCGGCTCAAGGCCTTCCGCGAGGGCGGCAGGACGGTGTACGATACGATAGCCGGGCGCCGGCGGCGCCTGGGGTACCAGGTCTAGGCGGTCCAGGATGTGCGCCGCACTCCCTAACGGTGACATGGCGCCGCAGAACTCGACCGCCTCGACCTGTGTCATGCCCTCCGAGGGCGTCAGCAGCGTCATCTCGACAATCCCTCTGTCTTATATGCGGATCCCCTCTGTACGTCTCCCGGCGTCTAACTCTTCGTACGCGTTCAACGTGTTCTTCGTGCTCACGCTTAAACGGAATAACTTGCGTTTGTTGACTTCGAGAGCGCGGGTTGTTTATGATTTACTTAGACAATGTCTAACATTTGGAGGTTCGGTATGGCTATAAACAAGGGTGGCCAAGCTTCAGATAGAATCCTTCAATCACTTCAGGAGTGCATGGAGGTTTCTCCGGGAAGTCTTCCCTCCGCGAAGGAAATCGCTCAGAATGCTGGGGTGGCGAGATCAACACTATATACCTGTTTTCTCGATGTTAATGACATCTTCCTTGCGATGGGACGGGCAGAAGCTTTAAAGAGGATGTCGTCAATACCAACTGGTTACATCGACCAAAGCTCGCTTTCAGAGTATTTCAGATGCAGTATTGATGCTTACAAGCGGATTAAAAGCTATGTGACAGAACGCGGCCTTGATAGAGAAAAATGCAGATTAGCCAAGACTTGCTTTTATAGCGGGTTTCAATCTGCGCTGCTGATTAAAGCGTTGAAAATGCTAGAGTCTGACGGTCGATTTAAGCATCTTGAGGTCGCAGCGGGACAAATTAGCTCGCTGTGCGAAGTTGCATGTAAAGCATCAGACGCTGATGGGGAAATTGATGAAGAGTACATACTGAGTATTATCGATCTGATCATTAGGTCGCTTAACAGCAATAAGTGGTCGATGAAAGTTGATTCAAGCCAAGTGGAGTAGCGCCAAAATGCATCTAATCGGATGGCGTCTCCCTTCATGCGTCAAGTCACACATGAGAGCAATGCGCGTGCATCTTCAGTTAATGCATAGGCGTTCCCGTATCTTCAACAAGCTTTCATA
>NZ_CAPF01000038.1:0-25561 GCF_000321165.1 Enorma timonensis | reverse complement strand
AGCTCGCGAGCCCGCCGTACGAGGCCGTGAGCTTCCAGATCATCTCGTTCGCGGGCACGGCGAAGAGCTGCTACCTCGAGGCGATCGAGTGCGCTAAGCGCGGGGAAGACCCCAATGAGCTCATCGAGCAGGGCGACGAGGCGTTCCGCGCAGCAAGCGAGGCGCATCATCAGGCGCTGCAGATGGAGGCACAGGGTACGCTCGGGTGCGGGCTGCTGCTCATCCATGCGGAGACGATCCTTATCAGCGCGGAGACCATCAAGGGGCTCCTTCCCACCATCGTGGAGCTCGCGGAGCGATAGGCTCGGCGATCATTCCCGGGGCAGCCAGGGTGCCCGGCGGCATCTGACGTTGACGCGCGGGGCGGTGCGGCGAGCGGGGCGATATGCGTCCCGAACGGTCGGCACCGCCCCGTGTCTTTACCAAGCGCTGACAATCCATTGACGCAACTCGTGTGCACGGCGGGTAGGTTGAGATTGCATACCACCGACGGCGCCGGCGGGAATCGGCGCGGGGAACCGGGAAGCGAGGATGTCATGGAAACGTTGCAGGCGGTCGTGGGCAAGCGCGACAGCGAGTTCACCGGGCTCAAGGGCCAGCTGCTCAAGTACCTCGGAACCGCATTCTTCTTCACGGTGTTCGGCCTGCTGCTCGTGGCGGCCGGTGAGCGCCATACGGCGATCATGGTGGCCACCGAGCCGCTCTCCGACGTGTTCTTCGCCTGCGCGCTCGCGCTCTATCCCGTGGCAACGAGCGCCTCGCACCTCGCGAAGATGACCCGTGCGTACCGCGCGGGCGAGCGGTTCGAGCTGGCGGGCGTGGTGCTCGCGCGCTACGGTCGCGAGGGCGCCGCCCGCGCGGAGGCGGAGCAGGCGTCGTCGCTTGAGGGACGCGACCTCGTGCTCGCCATGCGCGCCGAGGGAACCGAGGCGGTCATCGAGCGCTTCGGTCGCGACGGGGCGTTCCGCATGAGCAGGGCGGTCTACGTGGCGACGATCGTCGTGTTCTCGCTGGCGTTCGTGCTCATGCTCGTGGTCGCGCCGTTGTAAGCGCGGCTGGCCGCGCAGCCAGCGTTCTATCTACAACATCCGAGGCCATCTCCCGCCCCGTACGTGCGCGTTTTGTGCGCGCACAATTTCTGCGGCGAACGGCTCGCCTCCACCCCCTACACTAGGTGCGCGCCAAACGGCGCTGGCCGGAAGGCCTGAGTGTGAAGGCGCGAGAAGGAGCGTCCAGAGAGACCCGGAAGGGTAGGAGGAACGTATGGCTGAATACGAAGAGAACGAGAACATGATGGAGCAGGAGACGGTGGAGGTCGACGGCATCGAGACGGCCCTCGAGGCCGAGGAGCTCGACGACGCGGTGGTCGAGGATACCGCGGCGGTCGTTGTCGAGGATGCCGAGGAAGAGGACGAGGGCTCCGCCGAGGACGCCGGTGACGAGGAGGCCGCGGAGAAGGCCGAGCCCGCCGCCGAGGATCTTGATGACCTGCTGTTTGACAAGGTGAACCGCGCGGCGCGCCTGCTGCGCAACCGCAAGTCGGCGCTCGCCGACGAGGCGGCCGAGGAGGCGGAGCGCACGAAGGACCTGATTCGCGCCCTGCACCTGCTCGAGCTCAAGTCACGCATGGAAGAGAAGGAGATGGCAGACCTCCTGGGCATGCGCCTGCGCGCCCTGAACGAGCTGCTTATCGAGGCTGAGAAGAACGACATCGTCGGGCGCATCGAGCCCGAGGACGGCGATATGCGCCACATCGTGGTCTTCGCGAGCGAGGACGCGGTGGCGATGGCCGAGGCGCGCGGCAACAAGCGCAAGAAGCTCGTGCCGACGCTCTCCGCGGATGACGCCCGCACGCTGCTGAGCGTGCTCGATTCGATCATCGAGCCGCTCACCGAGATGGGCTGCGACGTCGATCGCGCGCGCGACGACCGCGGTGGCCGTGGCGGTTTCGGCGGCGGTCGCGGTGGTGACCGTAGCGGGCGCGGCGGCTTTGGCGGCCGTAATGACCGTGGTGGTCGTGACGACCGCGGCGGCCGCGGCGGCTTCGGCGGCCACGGTGGCGACCGTGGTGGCCGTGGCGGCTTCGGTGGTCGCGATGACCGTGGCGGCCGTGGTGGCTTCGGCGGCGGCCGTGGCGGCTACAACGGCGGTGGCCGTGGTGGCTTCGGCGGGCGCGACGATCGCGGTGGCCGTGGCGGCTACAACGGCGGGCGCGGTGGCTTCGGTGGCCGTGACGACCGTGGTGGCCGTGGTGGTTTCGGCGGTGGCCGCGGCGGGTACCGCGGGTAAGCGGCGCGAACCGTCTCGCTCATCCAAACATGGTGAAGGGAGCTGCCTTCGGGCGGCTCCCTTTTTGTGTGGGTCGTTTGCTCAATGCGGTTGTGTGTGCTTCTCTTCCGTTTGCGTGGCGAGACGCCGCTTTCGCGATTCTGCGACCTGGGGTTTTGCTGCCCCGCGGCTCGCTTTCCGATGGGGCGCGTCCGAGATACACACACAACTGGAACGAGTTCGCCTGGAGCAGGCGGGCGCGTGAAACGAAAAAAAGGACCCGTCCCGAAGGACGAGCCCTTGTACAAGCGATTGCGCTGCGGCTTAGCCGAAGTAACGCTTGAGCAGGCCGGCGAACGCCTTGCCGTGACGCGCCTCGTCGCGCGCCATCTCGTGCACGGTGTCGTGGATGGCATCCAGGCCGGCGGCCTTGGCGCGCTTGGCGAGGTCGGTCTTGCCGGCGGTGGCGCCGTTCTCGGCCTCGACGCGCATCTCGAGGTTCTTCTTGGTGGAGTCGGTCACGACCTCGCCGAGGAGCTCGGCGAACTTGGCGGCGTGCTCGGCCTCCTCGTGAGCAGCCTTCTCCCAGTACAGGCCGATCTCCGGGTAGCCCTCGCGGTGGGCGACGCGAGCCATGGCCAGGTACATGCCGACCTCGGTGCACTCGCCCTCGAAGTTGGCGCGAAGGTCGTTCACGATGTCCTCGGAGACCTCGGGGAGCTTGCCGACGCCGATGACGTGCTCGGCGGCCCAGGTCATCTCAGTCTCGGACTGCTTGATGAAACGGGAGCCGTCAACGCCGCACTGGGGGCACTTGAAGCCCTCGGGCAGCTCCTCGCCGTCGTACTCCTCAACGTAACCGCAAACGGGGCAAACGAACTTCATGCTGCTCTCCTTACGTAGAGATGGTGGCACATGGCCGCGCCGGCCATGCATTTTGCGTGTCCCATTATGACAAAATGGGATTCTCCTTCTCTCATATTGAGACTGCTTCTCAAAAACTCGCATGACCTCCACAGTAAGTAGCACGGGGTGAACTTCAGGCGCGGTTTCGCTGCTGTCCGAACCATGCGGTATGCTACTGCCATCCATGAGAGGGGAGTGATGGCCATGCATGCGTACGGGCTTTCGTGGATTGATGAGAATCGCTTGTTTGAGGTGGCAGATCACGTTTTTGGAAAGATGTTCGCCGCTCGTTCCAAGGATCCGCTCCCGCCTGATCCGTTTACGCTCGTAGCGCAGGCGAAGATTCTCGATGAGCCGCTTCGCGCCATCGTTGACTTCGACGATTTGCGTTCGCGGAACAAGTCGCTTTCCAATGCCATTGGATTGTGGCATCAGAAAGTGCTCGGCTTGTCGGAACGCCTCGTAGAGCTTGGGTCGAATGGCGGCGGAGTGGACTTGCGCACCGCTCCGGGCGTGCTGCTCCCGTCGTGGGGCAAGCCCGGGTATTTCGAGGTGAAGAATCGCTTCAATACCATCAAGGCATCAGACGAGAAAGACTTGTGGGACACGTTGAAGCTTCTCGCACAGAGTAACAACGCCGTGTCCTACCTGATCCAGGTGATTCCCTCCAAACGTGAACCCTATGACCACCCGTGGGTTCCCTCGGGTCGCGCGGCGGATGAACGCATCCGATGCTGCGACGGCGTGACGGCGTATGCCTTTGCGTTCGATCGTCCCACCGCCTTACACGAGCTATACGAGGCATTGCCCGCGGTCTTAGATGACGTGCGCCTGGAACACGGATTGCCGCTGGCGACGGCGACCGATGGCGAGTTGGCGGAGGATCTCTTCAACTCGGTGTTCCCCGACGTGCCGGCTGAGTAGGGCTTATTCCAGAGCGGTTCTCATATGTGATGGCCGCGCAAGAATTGTCCGCATGGTAAGATAAAGTAACCCCTGCATAGGTAGGGGTTATTATTTGTAAAGGAGCATAGGTGAACGAGCAGCGGGAAGACCTTGTAACTGCATCGGCGGCTGCGGTTGAGCTGGGTGTGTCGGTGGACACGGTACGTCGCTGGAGCAAGCTCGGCCTCATCAAGGACACGCGCGACGCGCGCAACCGGCGCTTGTTCTCGCGCGCAGAGCTCGAGCGGCTGCACCGCAAGCTCAGCGGCGAGGCGGAATCACAGTATCGCGTGCTCGAGAGCGGTGAGCTGTTTGATGACGCGACCTGCATCGATCTGTTCGCAGGAGCGGGGGGCACGGCGCTCGGCTTCCACAACGCAGGGCTTCGCCATGTATATCTGAACGAGATCGATCGCGATGCCGCCGCGACGCTCAAGCAAAACAGCGAGACGCACGGTCTTGGTTGGAACATCGACAATCGTGATGTGTGCGAGGTCGATTTCGCGGGCATGCAAGCCGAGGTCATCCAGGCGGGTTTCCCCTGCCAGGCATTCAGCTATGCAGGTAAAAGCCGTGGTTTCGAGGACACGCGCGGCACGCTGTTCTTCGAATTCGCCCGCGCCATCCGCGATGTGCGCCCAAAGGTCGCGATCGGCGAGAACGTGCGCGGCCTTGTAAAGCATGACGGCGGTCGTACGCTCGCCACGATGCTCGAGACACTCGACCAGTTGGGCTACCGCGTGCGTTACCGCGTGCTGCGCTCGCAGTACCTCGATGTGCCGCAGAAGCGCGAGCGGCTCATCATCTTCGCCGTCCGGCGCGACCTGGATATCCCCTTCATCTTCCCGCGCGAGCACGACTATGTGATCACCCTGCGCGAGGCACTGCGTGATTGCCCCGCCAGCCCGGGTCAGGAATATCCGGAGAAGAAGCGCCGCGTGATGGAACAGGTTCCCCCGGGCGGCTATTGGCGCGATTTGCCAGAAGCGGTGCAGAAGGAGTACATGGGCGGCAGCTATTACCTGAGCGGCGGCAGAACCGGCATGGCGCGGCGCCTTTCATGGGACGAGCCGAGTCTCACGCTCACATGTGCGCCAGCGCAGAAGCAGACCGAGCGCTGCCATCCGGAGGAGACGCGTCCGCTCACGGTGCGCGAGTACGCTCGCATCCAGACCTTCCCGGATGATTGGGAGTTCTGCGGGAGCATGGCTCACCAGTACAAGCAGATCGGCAACGCTGTGCCCGTGAACCTGGGGTACCACGTGGGTCGCTGTGTGTTGGCAGCGTTGGGTTACGTGCCCGTTGATGACGGGATGGACGTGATTCTGCCCGAGCCAGGGGAGTGAAATGATGCTGCCCTGACAGGTCGGGCTTAGCGGGCTCCTCGATGCGGACTACAGCTTTTAGCGTCGTGTGATCCACCCAGAACACATGATCGATCGATATAATCGGCCGATCGATCATATGTTCGTTATGGGGTGGATGCATGGAGGATGCACGGCAAGCGAATGCGAGCCAATCCGCAGATATGCGGGCAGACTACGACCCTGCATCGCTTGCCTCGATCCTCGCCTATGCTAAGCAGCTCGAAGGAAAGACGCTGCGCGAGGCGTGCGATGTCGATGGCATCGCCGATCCCCATCGACGCAAGGGTTCCTTCGGTAACGCGCTCGAGGAACTCTACTTCCATTACGATATCAACAGCAACCCGGAAGCGGATTTTGCCCAGGTGGGCACCGAGCTCAAGTCGACCCCGCTTAAGCTGCGCAAGGACGGAACGCTTTCCGCGAAAGAGCGCTTGGTCATCAGCCTGATCAATTACATGAGCGTCGTGGATGAGACGTGGGAGACAAGCTCGCTTCAAAAGAAGCTGCGGAGCATCCTGCTCGTCGCGTATCTCTACGACAAAGATGTAAGCCCGGTGGATTTTCCCATCGAGATCGTCGAGCTGTGGGGAATCCCCCGTGAGGATGTGCCCACGTTCAAGCAGGACTGGGACACGATCGTCAACAAGATTCGCGCAGGGCATGCGCATGAACTCTCGGGTTCGGATACGCTCTATCTCGAAGCTGCCACAAAGGCATCGTCCTCGAGCGATCGTCGCCCGCAGCCATTCTCCCCCGTACCAGCGAAGCCGCGCGCATGGGCCATCAAGCAATCGTACATGACGGTCACGTTCAATGAGATGCTCAAGGTTCAAAGCATCAAGCGCGAATGCGACGAGGTGGAGATGAGCCTGCTTGAGCTCGTTCGCCATCGATTCGAGCCATATTTCGGGCGCACAGAGGAGGAGCTTGCGCGTATCTGTGGGTACGACACAGCACGTCGAAAACCCAAGAACCTCTGCGCGCTCATCACGAAGCATATTCTGGGCATCGATGAGTACATGAAGATCGCGGAGTTCGAGAAGGCGGGCATCAAGGCGAAGACGATGCGCTTGAAGCGCAACGGTATGCCGAAGGAATCCATCTCGTTCCCGACGTTCAGCTATCTCGATCTGGCTGAGCGACCGTTTGAGGAAAGCGACTTCCTGGGGTATCTGCGGCAGAAATACCTCTTTGTCATCTATCGCGAGGACGCTTGCGAGCGCGATACCTATAAGCTGTCCGAGGTGCTTTTCTGGCAGATGCCCGACGCGGATCTGCTCGAGGCCCGTCGTTGCTACGAGGAGATGCAAGGCCACGTGCGCGCCGGCCATGCGGAGCTTTCGGTGAAATCGACCGAGAATCGCTGCTGCCATGTGCGGCCGCATGGTCGCAACAAAGCCGATACCCTTCCGACGCCATACGGCACGCAGGAGACGAAAAAGTGTTTTTGGCTCAATGCGCGCTATATCGGCGAGGAGATCGATAAAGTAATGCGGAACAACGCGGGGCAGCGCGCTCATGCGGCGCTGGGGAATGAACGGAGCATCGTGGACGAAACGACGATACGGGTGGCCGAGCTCTTTGCCGGCGTAGGCGGGTTCCGGTTGGGCCTCGAGGGCTACGATGCCCCCGAGCATCCTGAGTTCTCGATGCCGGCTGCCGGGCCATTCCGTACGGTTTGGGCGAACCAGTGGGAGCCGCCGGGAACGCCGGCGAAGCAGTTCGCTGCGGCATGCTATCGAGCGCGTTTCGGTGAGGACTCTGTGGTCAATGATGACATTCACCGTGTGCTCGACGCGTACGAGGCGGGGAAGATCGACATCCCCGATGTGGACATGGTGGTGGGCGGTTTCCCATGCCAGGATTATTCGGTGGCCAAGCCACTCGCGCATGCGCGTGGCATCGAGGGTAAGAAGGGTGTGCTCTGGTGGGACATCTACCGGTTCCTCAGCCTTAAAGGATGTCCCCGGTACGTGTTGCTCGAAAATGTCGACCGCCTGCTCAAGAGCCCCGCATCGCAACGTGGCCGTGATTTCGCCATCATTTTGTCGTGCCTTGCGCTGTTGGGGTACGCAGTCGAATGGCGCGTGGTCAACGGCGCGGATTACGGGTTTCCCCAGAAGCGTCGGCGCGTGTACATCTATGCCGAGAAGACGGACGAGGCGTGGGATTTGGATGGGCGCCTTGTCGACGGTGTTATGGCGGAAGCGTTTCCCGCTGAGGTGATGGGCGATGCGTCCCGGTTCGAGCTGCTCGACGACCCATTCGAGAACTCCGAGCAGTTCGGTGTTGGAAGCAAGGTCTCGCCTTTCGAGGTAGCTGGCGTTATGCAGGGAGGAGCGGTTTGCACCGCACGGGTTCGTTCCACATATGAAGGGCCGCGTGCTGTTTTGGGCGACGTAATCGTTTCTGCGGGTGAGGTGGCGGACGGATTTTGCGTACCCGACGATGCGGTTGAGAAGTGGCGCTACTGCAAGTCAAGGAAGAGCGAACCGCGTGTGAACAAGCGGACGGGCTTCGAGTACCGGTACTCCGAGGGCGCGATGGCGTTTCCCGACCCATTGGATGCGCCCGCCCGGACCATCCTCACGAGCGAGGGGGGGGGTCGCCTTCCCGGAGCACGCATATCATCCAGGCGTCGAACGGCAGGTACCGGCGTCTGGTGCCGGACGAGCTCGACCAGTTGCAGGGTTTCCCGAAGGGTTGGACGAACGTCGGCATGACCGACAAGCAGCGCGCCTTCTGCATGGGCAACGCGCTCATCGTCGGCATCCCGCACCGTATCGGTGAGGTAATCGCGCGGAGGGCGGGGGTGGACGAGGCATAGCCGGCGCGTTCGCCTGATAGATCTTGTCCAGTTCTAGCGTTTGAGAGATCATGGATCAGTCAAACGACGAAGGGGCTGGAATGCAAATCTCATCAGAGTCGCGAAATGTTTTGGAGCTCTTTCCTATTTCAGGGAACATTTGCTATCGAATTCCTCCGTATCAACGAGGTTATTCTTGGCGCGACGAGCAGATAGAACAGCTTTTTGATGATATCCGTAACGAGGGAAGCGGATACTATGCGGGCAATATTCTGCTTACCGGTGATACCGATTCATTGAGCGTCATCGATGGCCAGCAGCGCTTGACTACGATATCCTTGATGCTCCTCGCAATAGGTGAGAAGCTCATCTCGTTTTCCACCATCGAGGCGGCCATCGTATTGAAGGGGGATATCAAGCGTCAGCTCTTTAATTCCAACAATGAGCCCCGCATTCAGCTACTCGATCAGGATCAAAAAATCTATGTAGACCTCCTAGGCAGCCTGTTCGACAAGCATCGAAAGAAATGGGGAAATCGATCCTTTTATAAGCGGTATCGCTTTATCCGCGGGCTTTTGGATGAATGCTTCGACTCCTTTTCTTCCCTCAATGAGTTCTATCAGAAGCTGATGGAAACGAACCTACTTAGAATTACCGTTCCCGATCTCGGAGACGCATTCAACGTGTTTTCATCCCTTAATTCGAAGGGATTGCCGCTCACGCTTATTGATCTGCTTAAAGGGGAGTTTCTAAGCGCGGCGCAAAAGATAGGTGAGCAGACAAATCAAACGTTGACGGAGTGGGATTCGCTCTCCCAGGTGCTCTCATCGGATGGCGAGGATACCAATACAAGCGTCGTGACCCAATTCTTGCTGAACAATTGGGACGCCTTTGAAAGCGACAGCTCCTCATCGACAACGAAAACAAAGGCATTGTCGCAATACCAGAGGCTTCTCAAGAAAAAATACAGCGGGGGAGAGAACTATCTTCAGACGCTTATCAGACGCGCAGAGGTGTTTGCTCGCATCATTCAGCTCCAAGATTACCCGACTGATGCCTATCGTCTGGGAAAGAAGCTGTCGGATTTGCGGCGGCTTGAGTCAACCCAAGCGCTGCCGTTGTTGATGTATCTATGCACCCGGCAAGATGAGCTGTGTCTCGATGATGCCGATTTGGACGAGATCCTCGATAGCCTCATCGCGTTCTACGTGCGCAGGAACGTGGTGTTGAGTCCGAAATCGTCGAACATTCGCGCGCGTCTCATAGGAGTGGTGCGCACGTTGCAGAATGAGAAAGTATTCGGATCGGACATCGTTGCGTTGATACAGGGTGCTCTGCACGATTTAAGCGCGTCTGATGAGCAGTTCAGAGCTGCGCTTAATCAGCCCATATATGACAAAAATAAAACGACAGCTCGATATATCCTTATCGCGCTCGAGCGTAATGTTGGCGGTTGCCCCACATTTGATAAAGGTCATCCCGACAGTCTTGACCAGTTTGTGATAGGACCGGGCGGAAAGAGTAAGCCGATCTGGACGATAGAGCATGTTCTTCCGGAAGGGCATTTGCCTAAGTGGTGGGTTAATGATCTTGCAAACGGCAATGAGTCGCGTGCCGAAGAGTTGCAAGATGAATTAGTTCATCTATTGGGCAATTTAACACTCACACCCTACAACTCTGAGCTCGGGCAAAAGCCGTTCTATTCTGAAGACCATCCGTATGATGGGTCGAAACGAGATTACAAGGATAAGCAAACGAACAAGTTCGTCGGCCTCCGTTCTGGGCTCTTCTTGAATGAGAGCATTGCCGATGTAGAGCACGGCGAGTTGCTCGAGTCTAAGCGCGCCTGGACAGCGGACGATATTCGTCGACGCAATGATGTTCTTGCTGACTTAGTTGTCAATCTGTACCGATTGAAGTAAACAAACGGTTTTGTCCGGACGGGGTTGCACACTTGCCTCATAGAAAAGGCGTCCGCGCGATGCGGGCGCGCAAGGCAAGGAGGCTGGTATGTACACGCCGTCGAGGAACCTGTTGTCGTTCTATATCGCGGGGTTCCAGTTCTGGGATGGGGCGCTCGCGCTCGAGCAGCTCAAGGCCGGCGCGCGGCTCGATCTGGTTCCGGAGTTCGACAACCCGCATGACCCGAACGCCATCGCCATCTACTACGAGGGCTTCAAGCTCGGGTTCGTGCCCCAGGATTGCAACGAGCAGCTCGCCATCATGCTCTTCTTCGGCCACGGCGACGCGTTCGAATGCCGAGTGCAGCAGGTTGCGCCCGACCGCAGCCCGTGGCACCAGGTGCGCGCGGGCATCTACGTGGTGGATGCACGGTAGCACCGGTACGCGCGAAGAAAAAGGGGCGTGCACGAGGCACGCCCCTCAGCCGGTCGGGTGTCGATGGGCGGCACCCGCAAGAACGGCGGACAGCTTACACGGTCATGCCGCCATCGACGGCAAGCACCTCGCCGGTCACGTAGGACGCGAGGTCGCTCGCGAGGAACACGAACGCGTTCGCCACGTCCTCGGGCTGGCCGACGCGCCTCAAGGGGATGGCGTCGGCGATGGGCTTGATCATCTCCTCGGGCAGGGCCGCCACCATGTCGGTCGCGGTCACGCCCGGCGCCACGGCGTTCACGCGGATACCCTTGGGTCCCAGCTCGCGTGCGAGCGAGACGGTGAGGCCGTTCACCGCGAACTTGCTCATGGGGTAGCCCACGCCGGACTGCTGGCCCATCTTGGCGACCATGGAGCTCGTGTTGATGATCACGCCGCCCGCGCCCAGCACGCGCGACGCCGCCTGGCAGCCGTTGAAGACGCCCTTGATGTTGACGTCAACGATCTGATCGAGCTGCTCGGGCGTGTACGAGTCGAGCGGCATGGAGTGCGAGATGCCCGCGTTGTTGCACACGATGTCGAGCCCGCCGAAATGCTCAGCGACCTCGCGGAACGCGGCCTCGAGCGCTGCCTCGTCGGCGACGTTCGGCCAGATGCCCATGACGGGCGCATCGGGGTTCTCGGCAAGGATGGCCTCGACGGCCTTCTGCGCGGTCTCCTCACGACTGCCGCACAGGGCGACGTTCGCGCCCTCCTCGAGGAAGCGCTTGACGATCGCGAGGCCGATGCCGCGCGAGCCGCCCGTGACGACAGCGGTCTTTCCCGTAAGTAGCATGGTGCTCCTTTCGATGCGCGCACAGGCATCCGCCCGGCGCGTGGATAGGTGTAATGCACCTTACCCCGCGCCCCGCCCGCGCCCTGCCGCGAAGGGGAAAAATCGGTATGCGGTAGCACGGGCTTCGGTGTGCGTCGCCGGCTTGACAGCGGGCGCATCCCTGCTACACAGGCGCGATGGCGTGCCGGCACCTGCCTGTGGCGGGTCGCTTTAGACGTCCAGCAGCTCCTCGATCGCGCCCACGCGGTAGTTCTTGAATACGACCTCGCTCTCCTCCTGCGTGGCGTCGAGGTCGACGTCGGCCATGATGCCGAAGTCGTTATCGCCGTCCGCGTCGTGGAAGATCTGGTGCACGTGCCACACATGGTCGGATTGCTCGTCGCGCTCGTCGATCGCGAAGTACGCCGTGGAGCGTGCGTCCGCATCAAGGAGCAGCTCGTCGTGCTCGTCGAAGAACTCGTCCAGCACGCGCCGCCAGCGCGGCTCGCCCATGCCCCAGGCACTGTCGAGCTCGCCGAGCTCCTCGGCACGTTGCGCGGCGGCGAGCTGCACGCGCCGGAAGAGCGCGTTGCGCACGAGGAGCGTCATGCCGCGTCGATCCGCCACGACGGCGTCCGCTGCCGTGGGTGGCGCCACGTCGAGCGCGGCGGCGTCCCCTGCGGCGGCCCACTCGTCCACCAGGCTCGAGTCGATGCACCGCACCATGAGGCCGAGCCATGAGATGATGTCCTCGAGTTGCTCGTTGCGCTTGTCAAGCGGCACGGTGCGGTCGAGCGACCGGAACGCCTCGGCGAGATAGCGCAACAGGATACCCTCAGATCGCGCGATGCCGAGCTTCTGGATGTACCCCTTGAAGTCCGAGGCGCTCTCGAGCATGTCGCGCAGCACGGACTTCGGGCTCAGGGCGTAGTCAGCCGCCCACGGCACCTTCGCGCAGTATTCGGCGAACGCGGCGTCGAGCAGCTCCTCGAGCGGCTTGGGGTACGTGACGTCCTGGATGCGCTCCAGGCGCTCCTCGTAGTCGACGCTGTCGGCCTTCATGGCGGCCATCGCCGCGTCGCGCGCCTGCCGCTCCTGCGCACGCAGCACCTGCTTGGGGTCCTCGAGCGTCGCCTCCACCATGGAGATGAGGTCGAACGTGTAGGTCTCGCTCTCCGGGTCGAGCAGTTCGAGCGCCGCGAGGAGGAACGGCGACAGCGGCTGGTCGAGGGCGAAGTCCTCAGGCAGGTCGACCGTGAGGGAGTAGGAGACCGCGGACCGCGCCTCCGCGTCGGGGGCGGATCCGTCGCCTTCGGGCAGCTCCTCGCGCACCACGACGCCGGTATCGATGAGCGTGGCGAAGATCTCATCCGCGCGCATCTCGAGCTTGAGCTTCTCCTCGGGCGTTTGCAGGCTGCGCTCGATGAGGTCGTGGACGCGAGCGCGCGCGTCGCCGCCGCGCTCCACCATGGCGAGCACCATAGAGTTCGTCACGCGCAGCCGCGGTTTGAGCGTCTCCGGCGCGGCCTCGCACAGGCGCTCGAACGTCTGCTTGTTCCACGTCACGAAGCCCTCGGGCGGTTTCTTCTTCTTGAGCTTGCGCAGCTTCTTGGGGTCGTTGCCCGCTTTCGCCATGAGCTTGGCGTTCTCGATGTCGTGCTCGGGGGCTTCGGCGATGACCATGCCCTCGGTGTCGAAGCCCGCGCGCCCGGCGCGTCCTGCGATCTGGTGGAACTCGCGCGCGCGGAGGCGGCGCATCCGGTAGCCGTCGAACTTGGTGAGCGCGGTGAGCACCACGGTGTGGATGGGGACGTTGATGCCGACGCCGAGCGTGTCGGTTCCGCAGATGACGGGCAGAAGGCCTTGCTGTGCGAGCCGCTCGACCAGCAGCCGGTAGCGCGGCAGCATGCCCGCGTGGTGCACGCCCACGCCGTTCGCGAGCAGGCGCTTCAAGATCTTGCCAAACGCCGTGGTGAAGCGCGTCCCGTGTGCCGCCTCCTTGATGGCCTCGCGCTGCTCCTTCGTGGCGACGCCGAAGTTCGCGAGCGACTGCGCCGTCGCGAGCGCCGCATCCTGCGAGAAGTGCACGATGTACAGCGGCGCCTCCCCGCGCCGGAGCGCGAGCTCGACCGTGCCCTCGAGCGCGGTGTCGACGTAGTCGTAGGCGAGCGGCACGGGACGGGGCGCATCGGTGACTTCGTCCACGGGCGCGCCGGTTTGCTCGTGGAGCGCGGCTGAGATATGCGACACGTCGCCGAGCGTGGCGCTCATGAGCATGAACTGCGTGTGCGGCAACGTGAGCAGCGGCACCTGCCAGGCCCAGCCGCGGTCGGGGTCGGCGAAGTAGTGGAATTCGTCCATGGCGACGACGCCCACATCGGTGTCCTCGCCTTCGCGGAGCGCCTGGTTTGCGAGGATCTCCGCCGTGCAGCAGATGACGGGCGCCTGCGTGTTGATGTGCGTGTCGCCGGTGATCATGCCGACGTTATCGCGGCCGAGCACCTCGACGAGGTCGAAGAACTTCTCGCTTACAAGCGCTTTGATGGGCGCTGTGTAATACGCGCGCCGTCCCTGCGCCATGCCGAGGAACAGCATGCCGAGCGCGACGAGCGACTTGCCGGAGCCCGTGGGTGTGCCCAAGATTACGTGGTCGCCCGCGGCGAGGTCCATGAGGGCTTCCTCCTGGTGCGGCCAGAGCTCGATGCCGCGCTCCTCGCACCATGCGAGGAAGCGCTCGAAGGCCTGGTCGGGCGTGAGCCAGGGTTCCGGCTCTTCGCCTTCTTCGGGCTCACACCAGCTGGGGGAGAGTGCACCGAGCGACCCGTGCTCGCCCGTGCTGCCGGTGCCGGCAGCGAATGAGCTGGCCGATGCGGGGGCAGCGCCTGCGTCCGCCGTCTGCCGCGTTGTTTCCTTGGATGCCATGTTCCGTCCTTCTCGTGAGGTTTCGCCTTTCATTATCATCCATATTGCCGGCTGCCGCCCTCGCGATCGTGTTCCTGAGGCGCTTCTTGCATGCATGGCGGGCTTCGCGTTCACGGCCATCATGTTAAAGGTTCGCGCCATGCACCTGTTCGACTGTTCGTGCGCGTACCATGGGCTGGTCGTTCAAGGAGAGGTTCGTACATGCGCCACATACGCCGTCTGAGTGCGTTCATATCGGGGCACATGCCCTTCATCGTCCCGGTCTGCCTCGTGTTGGGCATCGCGTTTCCCCAGGTTCTGGGGCCGGCGAAGGCCGCGGTGCCGTACCTGTTTGCCATCATCACCTTTCAAGGCTCGCTCAACACCTCGCTGCACCAGGTAGCGGAGACGTTCCGCCGCCCGCGTGAACTCCTCGCCATCCTCTCGGTCACCGTCGTGCTCATGCCGGCGCTCGCTCGTCTCGCCGCAGGCCTTATCTTTTCCGATCCGGGCATCATTACCGGCATCGTGGTGGAGTACAGCATTCCCATCGCAGTCATGAGCTTCATGTGGATCGACATGTATCGCGGCAACGCGTCGCTCGGCCTCGCGGCGATCCTCATCTCCACGGTGCTCGCGCCCGTGACGTTGCCGTTCGCGTTGCGCGTGCTCATGGGGGCGTCGGTGACGGTCGACCCTTGGTCCATGGTGGGCGACCTTGTGTTCATGATCGCCCTGCCGGCCATCGCGGGCGTTGCGGTGAACGAGTTGTCGAAAGGATGGGGCCACGAGACGCTTGCGCCGAACCTCGGTGCGTTCACGCGGCTCTTCTCGGTCTTCGTGATCGCCTGCAATTCCACGGGGCTTGCTCCCTACGTGCGCTCGTTTGACCCGCTGGTGCTCGAGGTCGCGGCGTTCATTTGCGTGTTCGCGACGCTCGGATTCGTCCTTGGCTTAGGTATGGCCCGCCTTCTAGGGCTTTCTGTGCAGGACATGCTCTCCATGGTGTTCTGCGTTGGGTTGCGGAATATTTCGTCCGGCTCTGTCATTGTGACGCAGTTCTTCCCGGGGTCGGCCATCATCCCCGTAATGGCGGGGACGCTCTTCCAGCAGATCTTGGCCGCCGTGTTCGGCTCGTTGGTGCAACATCTTACGGGTGAAGAGCGGGAGCGTCAGCACAAGCGCGTGCGTCTGGCGCGACTTCGCGAGCACAGGAAGCGGGAGTAGCGCGGGCGAGTCTTCGAGGCCGTTGTTTCCGGCACTCCTGCTGCGGAGAGGCGTTCAGCGCCGTGCCGCGGCTGGATAACGGGAATTGCCGTCGTCACCGTGCTCGCGCATCACTGTTGGGGGTTGCCGCCTTGCCTTTCGCCATGCGGTTTCGCGCGTTCACGACGTACCCTTCCATGCCGAGCGGCACATAGGTGAGCGAGCCTAGGTCGCGAGGAAGGTATTCGGCAAGGCTTTGCTCGGCGTCGCGACCGGCTTGGATGTGCGCAGGGGTCGGCGCGGCTGCCGGTGTTGCGCAGATGCCGTATACGGCGACGCCTTGTGCCGCGAGGCGCGCCTCGTATTCCGTCTCGGGGTGTCCCGGATGTTCCGCGCGCACGTCATCGGACACCCAAAGCAGCGCGTATCCGGCGGCTTCGAACTGGGTGAGCGCGTAATCGCGCAGCGGTTGGCTGTCGGTGCGCAACGTGATGCGGGCGTCCGGCGCGAGGAGCGCGCGATACGCGAGCAGATGGTCGACGTTCACCAGGCGCTTGCCGGCGAACTTGCGCTTGGGAAACGGCGTGGGGAAGTTGAGCGTGATGCCTGCGAGCTCGCCGGGGGCGAAGATACGTTCAAGGGATTCCGCGCTGCGGGGCAGGACGAGGGCGTTCTTCAGTTCGCCTTCGACGATGCGTTGCGCGGCGTACGCGATGCAGATAGGCTCCGTATCCATGCCCAGGTAGAGCGAGCGCGGGTCACGTGCGGCGCAGGCGGTAAGGTAGGCACCCTTGCCGCAGCCGAGGTCGAGGTATACGGCGTCGAACGTGCCAGCCGCGGGCGCGGGGGAGGCGGCGGGGTCGTCGGCGGTTGCAGCGCTTGCCGCGCGGACGGGCGCGCACGCTGCCGCCCAGGAGCCACGGTAGGTTTCCGGTGCGACCTCGATGGCGTCCGCATAGCGCTCAAGGCGCTCTTCGAGTACGAAGTTTTTCGGCGTGCGGATGTGCGTCTGTCCCATGCTTAGGCTTTCGTGACGGGTTCGCTGCCGGGGGTGCGGCGAAGCAGCACGTAGCGATTGAGGTTTCCAGCGCGGCCGTCGGCGGAGTAACGCTCAAATGGGCGCACCGTGCCTGCAGGAAGCGCGGCGATGAGCCGGTCGATCTCGCGTTCCTCGAAATGGTGGCAGTAGCGCAGGCTCGTGCCGTCCTGCCAGCCCAGGAGGTGGTCGCCGGGCTCGAGGGCGTCGAGCACGGCAGGCTCAAGTAGGCCGTGCTCGCGAGCGGCCTCTTCGGCATCATGCGCTTTCGAAGCGAGTCGCTCGTCATGCATGAACTGCCAAAACGATACCGCGATGATGCCGCCGGGTGCCGTGCGCCGCACGAGCTCTCGCAGCACTGCGACGCGGAGCTCGAGGCTCGGCACATGGTGCATGAAACCGAAGCAACAGGTGAGGGCGCACGCATCGGTAAAAATACCCCAGGGGTTTTTTAACATCTCCGGGGTGCCCGGAGCCTCGTCAAGCAGCGCGCCAAGGATATCGACGTTGTGGTAGACGACGCCCGCCGGCAGCGATGGCTCCGTTGCCAGCTCGCCGCAGTTATCGACCGCGTGGAATTCGAAAGGCGCCTCCGGCAACTCCTCGGTAAGGAACCGCTCGAGCCGCATGTTCCCGCAGGCAAGGTCGAGCACCTTGAGGGGTCTACCCGGCGCGAGGGCGTCGACGCAGGCTGCCGTGTGTGCTGCGATGCGCCGCCAGCCGTCCCACGGCGCCTCGCGCGTGGCGGAGAAGCTCGCGGCGTTTGCGTGGTAGAAGCGCGTGTTCAAGTCTATGAGCTGTCGGGCGACCGAGATGTCCATGTGCTCCTTCACTAATCGATCCGGCACCAGTATGATAATCAGTCGGCGACCTCGTTTCGTCGAGAGCGGGGCGGCTTCGCGAAAACGAAGGAGATGTACCGTGCCCGTAGGACTTTTGCCCATCATCTACCTGGCCTTCATCAGCCTCGGCCTGCCCGACGCCGCGCTCGGATCCGCCTGGCCGCTCATGGCGCCGGCGCTCGGCGCGGGGATTTCCTGGGTCGGTGCGGTGACGATGATCATTTCTGCCGGAACGATCGCGTCGAGCCTTATGTCGGTACGCGTGGTCGAGCGGTTCGGCACGGGGCGCGTGACCGCGGCGAGCGTGCTTCTCACGGCGGCGGGTCTTGCCGGCTTTGCACTTTCGGGCGAGTTTTGGCAGCTCTGTCTCTGGGCGGTGCCATACGGCCTCGGTGCCGGGGCGGTCGATGCGGCCCTCAACTCCTACGTGGCCGTACACTATGAGTCGCAGCACATGAGCTGGCTGCACTGCATGTGGGGCGTGGGCGCGAGCGCGGGGCCTCTCATCATGGCGCAGTGCCTCGGCGTGGGCACGTGGTCGCTCGGATTCTTGGTGCTCGGCGGAATCCAGGTCGCGATCGTCGCGGTGCTCACGCTGTCGCTGCCCTTGTGGAAAGAGAAGAAGCTACCGCACTCCGCTGCGGGGCAAGGTGCCGAAGAATCCGGTGATGACCGCGTTCAACCAGCGCGTTTTTCGCGCATGGAGCTCTTGCGCCGCGACGGCGTGCCGGCGGTGCTGCTCTGCTTCTTCTGCTACTGTGCGCTCGAATCGACCTGCGGCAACTGGGCGGCGACGTACTGTACGCTTGGACGTGGGATTTCCGCTGAGGTCGCGGCGAGCTGGGCGTCGTACTTCTACATCGGCATCACGGTCGGCCGCGCCCTGAGCGGTTTCATTTCCCTCAAGGTGCGCGACCATAACATGATTCGGTTGGGGCAGGCGCTGGTCGCTGCGGGGATTGCCTGCATCGTGTTGCCGTTGGACGAGTCGGTGCTGCTTTGTGGTCTGGTGCTCGTGGGGCTTGGCTGCGCGCCCATCTACCCATCGATCATCCATGCCACCCCGGCGCGCTTCGGCGACGACGTGGCGCTCGCGCTCACGGGCATGCAGATGGCGTTCGCCTATGTGGGAAACCTCGCGATGTCGCCACTTTTCGGCGTGCTCGCCCAGATGGTGAGCATCGAGCTGTACCCGTTCTACCTTGCCGCGCTGCTTATCGTAATGATTGCGGCGGGCGAGAAGCTCAACGCCATCATGCGCCGCCGTATGTAAAATAACCCCAGGGGTTTTTAACATTCGCGGCGCGGCCACCGGGCGTCCGGCTCGTGCCCATGCGGTAGAATTTTGCGACATGGAAGAGATCATCTTGCAGATACTCGCTGCGCTGCGCCGCGGGGAGACGGTCGACGATCGCGCGCTCGTAAAGCTCGTGCACGCGGCCGCCAAGCGTTTCGGCGGTGACAAGCGCGCGTTCGCAAAGCGCCGGCTCCTGCCGTTTTACCAGCGCGTGCGTCGTGAAGAGCCCGAGCGCTGGGCAAGCTGGGACGTCACGCCGGAGCTCGAGGCCGCACTCGTCAACGTACTGCGCATGAAGCCGCGTCGCTCCGCCTCGGGTGTGGCGACGATCACCGTCATCACCAAGCCGTGGCCGTGTTCCGGCTCGTGCGTCTTCTGCCCGAACGACGTGCGCTGTCCCAAGAGCTATCTGCACAACGAGCCTGCTTGCGCCCGTGCCGAGGCAGCCTGCTACGACCCGTACCTGCAGGTTTCCGCGCGGCTCACGGCGCTCGCCCAGATGGGGCACGCCACGGACAAGATTGAGCTCATCGTGCTCGGCGGCACGTGGAGCGATTATCCGGAGGAATACCAGACTTGGTTCGTGACGGAGCTTTTTCGCGCGCTCAACGACGACGCCATCGCGGGCGAGGCGGCGAACCCGATGCTGCGCGGGTTCGCGGATGAGCCGGGGGCGATGCCGGGGACGGAGAGCGCGGCGCATGCCGAAGATCCCGGGTGCCACCCTGTCGGTCAAGCTGCGCCCGGCGTCTCTGTGATTCCACCGGGTGTCCGTGAGCGCCGCGCTCAGTACGTGGCGTGCGGGTTAATGCCGAAGGCCGCGCCCGCTGCCGCGCCGGCAACCGAGGCGGGTTCGTGGTTGCCGCTCGACGTCCTCGAAACCACGCAGCGCGCCGTCGACGCCGGCAAGCTCACCTACAACCAAGCGGTCGCGCACCTCTACGCGGGGAGCTCCGCGTGGTGCCAGGCAGCGAAATGGCAACGCGCTACGCTGGCCGACCTCGAGCGCGAGCACGCGCGCAACGAGCGGGCGCGGCATCGCGTGGTGGGGCTCGTGGTCGAGACGCGGCCGGACGCCATTACGCCCGAGGCGCTCGTTCACATCCGCCGGCTCGGTGCCACGAAAATCCAGATGGGTGTGCAAAGCGTCGACCAGCATATTCTTGATGCGAACGGTCGCAATACCACGGTTGGGCAGATCGGTCGGGCGTTCTCGCTGCTTCGGCTCTTCGGCTTCAAGATTCACGCACACGCCATGGTGAACCTTCTGGGTGCCACGCCCGAGAGCGACCGCGCGGATTACCGGCGCTTTGTGACCGACCCCGCATTCCAGCCGGACGAGGTCAAGCTTTACCCCTGTGCGCTTATTGAGAGCGCGCGCCTGCGCGAGCGCTACGAAGGGGGAGATTGGGTGCCCTACACAGAGGATGAGCTTGTGGGCGTGCTCGCAGCCGACGTGCTCGCCACGCCGGCGTTCTGCCGCGTGTCGCGTATGATCCGCGACTTTTCGTCCGGCGACATCATGGCGGGCAACAAGAAGCCGAACCTGCGGCAGATGGTGGAGGAACGGCTTGCGCGTGCGTCTGCCGCCGGAGGCGCGCCCGTGCGAGAGATCCGCTACCGCGAGATCGCGACGAGCGAGGTGGACGTGGACGCGCTCACGCTCGACGTGGTGCCCTACGAGACGCGCGCCACGAGCGAGCGCTTCTTGCAGTGGGTGACACCAGAAGGTCGCATCGCCGGTTTTCTCCGCCTCTCCCTGCCAAAACACGAGGCGGTTGCCGACCTCGCCGCCGAGTTGTTCGATTCGAGCGCGCCGTCGACGCCTGTTCCCATTATCAATGCAGACGAAGCGATGATCCGTGAGGTGCACGTCTACGGCATGGCGACGCGCGTGGGCGAGGACGGCGCGGCGGCGCAGCACCACGGGCTTGGTCGTCGGCTTATCGAGCGCGCCTGCGAGCTCGCACGCGAGGCCGGCTACGAGCGCATCAACGTCATCAGCGCCGTGGGGACAAGGGAGTACTATAGAATGCTAGGGTTCCACGACCATGGACTGTACCAGCAGAGGAGTCTCGATGAACGAGGATAGGCAGACCGAGGGCAAGCCCGCGGGCGCGACGGTACAAGAACCGGCTGCGATGTCGCGCGGGGCGGAGGAGCGCAGGGCTCCGAGCGACATCGAGACGAAGCTTTTGGGCGACGCCCCGGCCGATACGCCGGAAGAGCTTGAGGCAAAGGTCGCCGGCAAGGTGCTCGCGGGCACGCGCGGCGCGAGCGCACCCGTGAAGCAGGCGGCGGTGACGGTGGGCATCGTGGCGCTCGTGCTGGTGCTCGCGTTCGTCTTCCAGCTGGCACAGTTCCCCGCTCCGGTGATCGGCGTCATCGTGGTCGTCGCGATCGTGATGTTCGCGCTCGTGCTGGTGAACCCGCATGTCGTGCGCACGCAAGCCGGTCGCGCACTCGTGTACACGCGGCTCGCGAAGGGGCAGCCCGTGCGCGTCATGCGCCTGGGCGGCGTGTACCAGTCTGCGACGTATCTGGGCTTTCAGAGTTGCGAGCCGGTGTTCAAGTACATCAAAGCCTTCGATGTGGTATTCGATGCCGAAGAGGCCGTGCGCGCGGCGACCGGACATGGCGTGGAACGCGTGCTCGCGCTGGGCGGCGGCGGGTTTTCGTGGCCGAAGCATGCGATTCTCGACCATGATTGCCTGCATGTGGACGTGGTCGAGATTGACCCGGCGATCATCCAGGCGGCGCGGCGTTGGTTCTACTTGGATATGATCGAGCGCTACGCGGGACGTCGCCTGCGTGTGCATGAAGGCGATGGGCGCGCGGTGCTGGACAAGCGGGCGCGCAGGCTGGCGGCGGGCGAGCCCAAGGCTCAGCGCTACGATGCGATTGTGAACGACACGTTTTCTGGAGGAGAGCCCGTGCGCGAGCTTGCCACCGTCGAGGCGGCGCAGGCAGTGCGCACGTGTCTCAACCCCGGTGGCGTGTACGCGACGAACGTGGTCGCGCGTGACGGCGACACCAGCGTGCTGCGCAGCACTGTTGCGACGCTTTCGCAGGTTTTCGCCCACGTGTGCGTGATCCCCGTGGAGGAGGACGCCTGGGCGAGCGACGACAACTACATCGTTGTGGCCACGGACGGGGACGCGACGTTCCCCGGCGCTGTGCCGTTCGACGAGGAGTTTCTGGGCGAGGTGGTACGGGATTAGGTAAGCGTGCGGAACGTTTAGCCTGTTCTACTGTTCGCCGTTTAGCGAACCACCGCGAATCCGGCCTGCTTGAGGATGCGTATGATGGTTCGCGCGGCGACGCGGTCGTACTCGCGGCTCTGCTCGGAGAGCTTGTCGTACGGCACTAAATCGGGGTGAATGCGGCGTTCATCGTCTCGCGGGGTGAAAAACTGATTGACCACATGCTCTTAGTTGTTCCTAGCAAAATTGCAGGATAAGGCCGAACTTCAGGCATGATATTTCATTCAAGAGGGGCAAACTCGACCTATCCTGGCGTATTTCAATCTTAGTAGCGGTTTCTATAGAAAAGGGATTGGAATGCTGAGAATCGTTGATGCTATGCATAGCATGGCGTACGGAAATATCGGCGACTGCGGTGCAGAATCCTCGCTGTACTCTGATGCTTGCAATTGCTCATGTAATTGAAACTGCCGTTGCTTCCACCCCGATGGGGATTTCAAGTGGTAAATGTATCGCTGCTTCGCTTTGTGCATGTTCTCGACCTAAGTGAGTACATCTGGAGCGTCTTCGCGAACAGCGATAAACCGTCGTCATTCTCGGGACAGCCCACGAGCATCTATTCGACGCGTGCTTTGAAGACGAGGCTCGGCAAGCAGTGCCCGTCGGCCAAGCTCGCCATCAGCTGTGCGTCCATCGCTGCAGGGTAGTAGCGTATCTGTATCCTGCGCCGGCGCGCCTGCCGCCTGGCTCTTCGCCGTCCTGCTGTTCGACACTGCCGTCTCTTTTCCGCTCCTTCTCACGGCGCGCAAACGAAGGCGTGCCAACATCTGAACTCGCCGCTCAGAATACGGACGCGTTACAAAGACCATCGCGGGGCATAATTCAATTCTGGGAGAGGGGTGCCATGTGTCAGAGGATTGTATCGCTCGCCACGTCTGTGGCGTGCGTGCGCTCGACGGCTCACTCCTTGTAAAGTGCGCTTTCCGGCTCCGCGATTCGTCCCTCCATCTGGCGGGGTGGCGGCAACAACAACCTGAGCCTTCTCCTCGGATATAATTACCTCGAGCTCATGTTTGATTGATTGACGGGCTGGGGGAATCATGGACGCCACGCAAGAGACTCTGAATAGACACCGTGCCATCTTCACCGAGTCGCTAGGCAAGGGAGAGATCCCAAGAGATGTCTACGACCTCCTCTCTGAAGGCTCGGATAAGGAATTGATTCATGGCATCGCCCGGAACCACTTGTGTCCGCCGAACCTGCTAGCGCGCCTCGCGAAGGACGAGGATGAGGATGTGCGTCAAAGCGCTGCCGCAAATCCTTTGTGTCCGCCCGAGGCGCTGGCGTGGCTAGCGGAGGACGAGTGCCGGAGTGTGCGCTTGAGCACTGCCCAGAATCCCTCGTGCCCGCCGGACGTGCTCGCACGGCTAGCGGAGGACGAGGATCAACAAATACGCTTTGGTGCCGCCATGAACCCCTCGTGCCCGCCGGAGGCGCTGTCGTTTCTCGCAAAAGATAAGGACGAGGGCGTGCGTCGAGCCGCCGTTCAGAACCCCTCGTACCCGCCGGAGGCGCTATCGCGTCTCGCGAGCGGTACGGACGTGACCATGCGCACTATGGCCGATTTGGCCGCCATGAACCCCTCGTGCCCGCCGAAGACTCTCGTGCGGCTCGCGTCGTGGGGATTGCTGAAACGGGAAGTCGCTGGTAATCCTTCGTGCCCGTTGGAGGTGTTGTCGCGACTCGCGTTGGACAGGAATGAGGGCGTGCGCACGGCGGTCGCTGGTAATCCTTCGTGTCCGCCGGAGACGCTGTCACTTCTCGCAGAGGGTGGGGACGAGCTTTTGCGCAGTAATCTCGCCGGGAACCCGTCGTGCTCGCCCGAAACGTTGGCGAGACTTGCGAGTGACGCGAGTGATAACGTACGCTATCTCACTGCCCGAAACCCCTCGTGCCCGCCGGAGACGCTGGCGAGACTCGCGAATGACAGACTAGAACCTGTGCGCGCGGCGGTCGCCGAAAACATGTCGTGTCCGTCGGAGACACTGATGCGCCTCACGTGGAACGAAGGCCCATATGCATATGTGCGTGGGAACGCCGCCCAGAACCCGTTGTGTCCGCCAGAGGCGCTGGTGCGCCTTGCGTTGGATGCAGACCGGCGCGTGCGCCTACGAGTTGCCCTAAACCCCGCATGTCCTCGAGCTGAGATTATGCGGCTTGTGCGAGATGCCGATGAAGTGGTTCGGTGTTACGCCGCTTCCAATCCGCGCTTCTTAGTATGCCCCTCTCCGGAATCTGCCGGCAATGCGGGAACTTCCCTTGCGGATGAGCTCTCGCGTCTGGCAGACCTTCACGAGAAGGGAGCGCTCACCGACGAGGAATTCGCCGCCGCAAAGAGCAAGGTTCTAGGGGCATGAGCGCCTGGGCGCTGCCCTACGCATCTGCTTCGAACTGCCAGGGATGGGCTTCATCGGCCAGAAGACTATGCGACACCGTAGTACGTCGCAAGGGAAGGCAAGATTCCCGAGGCCAGCTCATGCATGCGGTATTTGGGGGCTGATTCGCAGTATGCGTCAGAGGATTGTACCGCTCGCCGCAGCCGAGGCGCGGGTCACGCTCGAAACTACTTGTCACTGACGAGCTGGGGTACCTCGACATTGGCGGCTGGGGAAAGGCGTTCATCACCGGCGTGGCGGTGAGCACCATCGTGGGTCGCGTCTGCCGTGTGAGAGGAGGGACGCGGAATAGCCGAAAACGGCGAAAGGCCGTTGGCAGAACCGGCGAGAATGCGTTGGCACGACCGGCGACGAAAGATTTGCGCGATTGGCGAAAAATGTATTAAGGGAGCGCGGCAGATACTTGGACCTCGACACGGGGAGGTTCGCGATGTATTCGAGACAGGACAGGGAGAGGATCCTCGCCGACTGGTGAATCTGAATCTGCCCCGGTCTCGTTGACACATCGAGTTCCGTTCCGCCATGATGTGCGGAACGGGGAAACGGAGGCAGACATGGGACATCCGTCGCCGAAGTACACGGCTGAGTTCAAGCAGCGGGCGGTGCAGCTCTACCGCGAGCGCGGCGGCACCTACGCCGAGGTCGCCCGCGAGCTCGGCTGCGACGCGGGCAGCATATCCGACTGGGTCAACAAGGCCGACGCCGCGGGCGCCGACCCTTCGGCCAACCCCTTCCAGGTGGCCGAGGAGAACCGCAGGCTCAAGCGGGAGAACGAGCGCCTGAGGCGCGAGAACGAGATACTTTTAAAAGCGAGCGCCTTCTTCGCCAGCAGGCAGCTGTAGGCGCGCAGGCGGAGAGGGCGAAGTTCGCGTTCGTCCTGATGAACGAGGGGGTCTGGAGCATATCGGAGATGTGCGCCGCGCTCAAGGTGACCAGGCAGGGCTACTACGCGTGGCGCTCGAGGCCGCCCAGCGCGCACGACCTGCGCGACGCCGAGCTCGCGGCGGCCATCGGCGCGGCCTGCGAGCTCGGGCGCGGCCACTTCGGCGCCCCGAAGGTCTTCGCCGAGCTCAGGAAAGCGGGCGTCTCGACGTCCCGCAAGCGCGTGGCGCGCATCATGCGCGAGAACGGGTGGGCCGGTACGACGCGCGGCTGCGCCAGGCGCCCCAAGGGCGCC
>NZ_CAPF01000039.1:0-10184 GCF_000321165.1 Enorma timonensis | reverse complement strand
CGGGCGCAGCTACGGGAGCGGGCGTCGCAGCGGCTACGGGCTGGGGGCCGGGCGCGCTCGCCGGCTGGGGTGTGCTTGCCGGGGCTACCGGGGCCGATGGGGTCTCCGTCATCGTGGCCGGGGCACCGCACATGGCGCAGAAGCGCGCGCCGTCCGGGAGCTTCGCCCCGCATTTGGTGCAGAACATGGCATTCCTCCTTTGTAGGCAGCTGCCACCATGATACCGCGCCGCATGGCGTTCTGCGTCACGCGGCGCGGCATACCGTGCGGAACTCAGCGCGGGCCGCGCTCCGTTGGCCGCCCGCCCCTGTGGCGCCCTATGCGATCCGGTAGATGTAATCCGCCTTGCGCGGCGCCGCCTCCTGCGCGGGCGCGGCGGCATAGCCCACGATGCAGTTGCCGATGCCCTCGTACTCGTCCACATCGATCCCGAGACGGCTGAGGATCGCGCGCCCCTCGGCCGTCTCGAACTCCTCCTTCGCGCGATGGATCCAGCAGCTGCCGAGCCCGAGCTCGTGGGCGGCGTTGAGCATGTTGCCCATCACGAGGCTGCCGTCGTAGACGTGCGTCCCCACGTCCTTGCGCGCGAGCACCACGAGCACCGCCGGCGCGCCGTAGAACGGGTCGTCCTCGCCGCCCATCACCGCGGCGTTGAGCCGGGAGAGCTCGTCGCGCACCTCCTTGTTCGTGATGGCGACGATGATGGGGGACTGCCGGCCCATGCCGGTGGGCGCGAACGTGCCCGCTTCGAGGATCTGGTCGATGAGATCGGCGGGCACGGGGTCGGGCAGGTAGCTCCTGCAGCTGCGGCGCGTGGTGAGTGCTTCGAGGGTGTTCATAGGCGTCCTTTCTTCGTGGGATCCACGGTTTCGCGACACCACGTATGTACCCGCTTTGGCCGCGTCCGTCTGCGCGGGAGCGCCCCGCGGCGAACATGCCATCGTTCTAGGCGTTCGCGCCCGCGTGGGGACGCGCTCGCTTTATACTGGGTGCATGCGGAAAACGCAGGATGGACGCCGACAGAAAGGCAAGATATGGGCGGATTCTTTGGTGCGGCTTCGAAGCGCGACGTTGTTCTCGATGTCTTCTTCGGCGTCGACTATCACTCGCATCTCGGCACGCGCCGGGCCGGCATGGTGTTCTGCGACGGCACGGGCGGGTTCAACAAGGAGATCCACTCCATCGAGAACACGCCGTTCCGCTCGCGCTTCGACAAGGACCTCGAGCGCTTCCACGGCACGAGCGGCATCGGGTGCATCTCCGATACCGACCCGCAGCCGCTGCTCGTGCGCTCGCACCACGGCACGTTCGCCGTCACCACCGTCGGCGCCATCAACAACGCCGACGAGCTCATCGACGAGTACTTCGAGCGCGGCGGCGCGCAGTTCATGGCGATGAGCTCCGGCGCGGTGAACCACACCGAGCTCGTGGCGGCGCTCATCAACCAGAAGGACGACCTCGTCGAGGGCATCCTGTACGCGCAGCGCGCCATCAAGGGCTCGCTCACGCTGCTCGTCATGACCGAGGACGGCGTCATCTACGCCGCACGCGACCCGCGCGGCCGCCTGCCGGTGATCATCGGGCGCGACGTGAACGGCGACGGCTACTGCGTCTCGCTCGAGAGCTTCGTCTATCACAAGCTGGGCTACCAGGACGAATACGAGCTCGGCTCCGGCGAGGTCGTGCGCATCACGCCCGAGGGCTACGAGAGCGTGGCGCCGGCGAGCGGCGACATGAAGATCTGCGCGTTTCTGTGGGTGTACTACGGGTACCCCAATTCCAACTACGAGGGCGTGAACGTCGAGGTCATGCGCTACCGCAACGGCCACATCATGGCGCGCGACGAGGCGATGGCCGGCACGCTGCCCGAGGTGGACTACGTGGCGGGCGTGCCGGATTCCGGCCTGCCGCACGCCATCGGGTACGCCAACGAGTGCGGCGCCACGTTCGCGCGGCCGTTCATCAAGTACACGCCCACGTGGTCGCGGTCGTTCATGCCGTCGAACCAGACGGTGCGCGACCATATCGCCGAGATGAAGCAGATCCCCGTGCCGGAGCTCATCCGCGACAAGCGCCTGCTCTTCGTGGACGACTCCATCGTGCGCGGCACGCAGCTCGGCAAGACGGTCGACTTCCTCTACAGCGCCGGCGCGGCCGAGGTGCACATGCGCTCCGCGTGCCCGCCCATCATGTACAGCTGCAAGTACCTGAGCTTCTCGCGCGGCAAGTCCGACCAGGATCTCATCGCGCGCCGCGTGGTGCGCGAGCTCGAGGGGCCGGCGGGCGACGAGCACCTGGACGAGTACGCCGACAGCTCCACCGAGCGCGGCGGCTGCCTGCTCAAGCGCATCTGCGAGAAGCTCGGCTTCGACAGCCTGGGCTACCAGAGCCTGCCCGGCATGCTCGAGGCCATCGGCATCGATCCCACGAAGGTGTGCACCTACTGCTGGGACGGCCGGGAGTAGCGCTTCGAACGCGGTGTTGATCGCGGACGGTCGGCCGTGTCGGCTATGCTTGGTGGGCGCGGCGCCCCGATGCCCTTGGGCGCATCGGGGCGCCGCGCTTATTCTAGGGTTTTTCGGGAAGACGACGGCGAGGTGGCGCGCATGCGGACGTTCATTGCCCTTGAGCTGCCGGATCTGTTTGAAGACGAGGTCGCATCGCTCGCGCGGCAGCTGAGCAATGCGGTGGCGGGGCGCTTCATGCGCCGGGAGACCTACCATGTGACGCTCGCGTTTCTGGGCGATGTGGACGAGATGGGCGCCCGCGCCGCCATGGCGGCGCTCGATGCGGCGTGCGCCGGCGCGGCCCCCGTCGAGCTCGCGCCCGAGGGGCTCGGGACATTCGGGCGCCCGCGCGACGCGACGCTCTGGTTGGGACTCCGCCCGACACCGGAGCTCACGGGGCTTGCCGAGGCGGTGCGCACACAACTCGATGCGCGCGGCTGCTCGTATGACCGCAAGGCCTTCCGCCCGCACATCACGCTCGCGCGTCGCGCGCGCTTGCCCGAGGGTGCCCTGCCCGGCCTGGCGTTTCCCCTGCCCGCGACGGCGCGACGCGTCACGCTCTTCAAGAGCACGCTCACGCAGGAGGGTGCGCGCTACAAGCCGCTCCACACCGTCGAGCTTGGGTAGGGCGACCGTGGGTTCAAAACGGCTCAGCGCCTCATCTGTGAGTTCAAAATAGTGACTAGAAAATTGAACTTTCCTATCGCGCCCGGCGTGCTATACTGCCTGAAATTGAACTTACCTTCAGATGGTTCAATTTCAGGGAGCGCCACCCGGACGAATATCGCGTTTCGCTCGTCACGCGGCGCTTGAAGCCGGGTATGCGCCCATGCAGTAAGGGGGTCAGATGGCAGACCAGGGATTCGCCGAACGGCTAGTCCAGGCGATGGCCGCCGCGGGCATGAAGCAGGCCGACCTCATCCAGGCGGCGGCACAGCGCGGCGCCAAGCTCGGAAAAAGCCAGGTGAGCCAGTACGTGAGCGGCAAGGTCATGCCGCGTCCCAAGGTGATGGGCCTGCTCGCGGCCGTGTTGGACACCACCCCGGAATGGCTCGCGACGGGGGAGGGCGCCCCGCCCGTGCCCGCGCGCGCGTCCGCCCGCGCCGGCGCCCCGGAGCCCGTGCCTGCCTCCACGGCACCCACGCCCGACGCGCGAGCTGCCGCGCGGTCTGAGGCCGCCCGCACCACGTCCCCCCGCCAATCCGCGTCTTCCCAAAGGAGCACCCCCATGCGCCAGTTCACTAAGTCCTCCAAGCTCGACAACGTTCTCTACGACGTCCGCGGTCCCGTGGCCGACGAGGCTGCCCGGATGGAATCCGAGGGCCTGCGTATCCTCAAATTGAACATCGGCAACCCCGCGCCCTTCGGCTTCCGCACGCCGGACGAGGTCGTGACCGACATGCGCCAGCAGCTGCCCGACTGCGAGGGCTACTCGGATTCGCGCGGCCTCTTCTCTGCGCGCAAGGCCATCATGCAGTACGCGCAGATCAAGGGGCTGCCGAACGTTTCCATGGACGGCATCTACACGGGCAACGGCGTCTCGGAGCTCATCCAGCTCACGCTCAACGCGCTGCTGGACAACGGCGACGAGATCCTCATCCCCAGCCCGGACTACCCGCTCTGGACCGCCTGCGCCACGCTCGCTGGCGGCGTCCCGGTACACTACATCTGCGATGAGCAGGCCGAATGGTGCCCCGACATCGCCGACATGGAGGCGAAGATCACCGCGCGCACGAAGGCCATCGTCATCATCAACCCCAACAACCCTACGGGCGCGGTCTACCCGCGCGAGATCCTGGAGCAGATCGTCGAGGTCGCGCGCAAGCACCAGCTCATGATCCTTTCGGACGAGATCTACGACCGCCTGTGCATGGACGGCTATGAGCATATCTCCATCGCCTCGCTCGCGCCCGACCTGCCGTGCGTGACGTTCTCCGGCCTCTCGAAGAGCCACATGATCGCCGGCTACCGCATCGGGTGGATGATTCTCTCCGGCAACAAGCGCTGCATGGCGGATTTCGTCTACGGCATCAACATGCTCTCGAACATGCGCCTGTGCTCGAACGTGCCGGCGCAGTCCATCGTGCAGACGGCGCTCGGCGGGCACCAGAGCGTGAAGGGCTACGTGGCACCCGGCGGCCGCGTGTACGAGCAGCGCAATTACGTGTACGAGGCGCTCAACGCCATCGACGGCATCACCGCGGTGAAGCCCAAGGCGGCGTTCTACATCTTCCCGAAGATGGACGTGAAGAAGTTCAACATCACCGATGACGAGCAGTTCGCGCTCGACCTGCTGCACGAGAAGCGCATCCTCATCACGCGCGGCGGCGGCTTCAACTGGGGCGCGCCGGATCATTTCCGCATCGTGTACCTGCCGCGCATGGAGGTGCTGCACGAGGCCATGGACGACCTCGCGGACTTCTTCGCCCATTACCGCCAGAGCTGATAAAATCCAGACAGGCTGGTTTTTATCATTATCGCGGCAAGGGGATAGGAGCGCCCATGTCCAAGAAGCGCAGCGACGTCATCTCGTGGGACGAGTTCTTCATGCGCGTGGCGCTGGCCGCGAGCATGCGCAGCAAGGATCCGAACACGCAGGTGGGGGCGTGCATCGCCGACACGAACCACCGCATCCTCTCCGTGGGGTACAACGGCACGCCCTCGGCGCTCAACGACGACGACTTCCCCTGGGGCGTGAGCGACGACCCGCTCGCCGACAAGCACAGCTACGTGGTGCATGCCGAGGCGAACGCCGTGCTCAACTACCGCGGCTCGCTCAAGGACATGAGCGGCGCGACCGTCTACGTGACGCTCTTCCCCTGCAACGAGTGCGCCAAGATCCTGGCGCAGGTGGGCATCGGCGAGGTCGTGTACCTGAGCGACAAGTACGACGGCACGGAGGGCAACCTCATCTCCAAGCGCATCCTCACCTCGTGCGGTATCCGCTTCCGGGGGATGGAGCTCGCGGAGTAGGGTGGCGATCGTTGAACTTTGTGTCGGGCGGCGCGCTTCGGTTTGGGCGCGCCGCCCGATTTCTTCTTGCGAGATGCGAATAATCATAGTTCCGTGGATTCATCGCGCGCGAAGCCCGTCATCGTGCGCCCCACGCCGCATAGCCCTGGTGACTACTGCTCCCTTCGGGCGCAGCGGCTCCGCGCGTTTCCTCAGGGCGTAACAGGTTACAAATTTTGAATCACATCCCCATTTCATTCATCTCCTTCGGCGGTGCCGCAGCTATCGATATGATTGACCGCATACCGGTATCGTAGGGAGGCCTCCAATTGAGGATGGGCTGGTGCTGCGCAAGCAGCGCCCTGAGGAGGTGCCAATGAAGCGCTATTCGGTTGTGATCTGCGGCGGCGGGAGCACATATACGCCCGATATGATCGAGCTGCTCTGCCTGCTGCAGGATTCGTTCCCGCTGCGCAAGGTGAAGCTCTACGACATCGACGCCGAGCGCCAGGAGATCGTGGGCAAGTTCGGCGAGGTCATGTTCCGCGACTACTACGAGGGCCTTGAGTTCTCGTATACCACCGACCCGGCCGAAGCGTTCGAGGATATCGATTTCGCGCTCGTGCAGATTCGCGCGGGCGGCATGGGGCTGCGCAACGCCGACGAGAAGATTCCCTACAAGTATGGGCGCATCGGTCAGGAGACATGCGGGCCGGGCGGGCTTGCCTACGGTATCCGCAGCGTGCCGGCCATGATTCAACTCGTGAAGGATATCCGCCGTTACTCGCCGGATGCGTGGATCATCAACTATGCGAACCCTGCGGCGATCGTGGCTGAGGCAACGAAGCGCGCGTTCCCCGGCGATACCCGTCTCGTGAACATCTGCGACATGCCGCCCGATGTGCTCAACCACTACCTGCCGTTCATCGGCAAGAAGCGCTCGGACATCTGGCCGGTGTATTTCGGGCTCAACCATTTCGGTTGGTTCACGCGCCTGCTCGACCGCAAGACCGGCGAGGACGTCCTGCCCGAGCTCATGGACTATATCCTGGGGCACTACGATGAGATCCATGCGCAGTTCAAGGCGCGCATCACCGGGCCCACGGACCACTGGCCCATCACGTTCCTCGACCACCTGGAGATGATCCGCGACTTCCCCTACTCGCTGCCGAACACGTACAACCTGTATTACCTGTACCCGGATCGCACGTACGGGCACTACAGCATCGACCATACCCGCTACGACGAGGTGGTCGAAGGCCGCGAGCACGAGGTATTCGGCCTGTGCCGCAAGGTCGCGGAGCTCGGTCATATGATCGGCACGGAGTATGACCTCACGGACAAGATCGCCCAGAAGCGCGCGAGCATCCGCGACCTTGGCGTCGAGACCGTATACGCCGCGAACGATGTGCATGCCGCGTATCTCGTGGAGCTCGTGATCTCCATCATCAACAACGCGCACGAACCCACGCTCGTCATGACCGAGAACAAGGGTATCTGCCCGAATCTCGATCCGGGCATGATGCTCGAGGTCACGTGCCTCGCGGGGGCGCAGGAACTCATGCCGCTCCAGGTGGGCGAGGTCCCGGCGTTCGAAAAGGGTCTGCTCGAGAACCAATATGCGTGCGAAAAGCTGCTCGTGGACGCCATTTTCGAGCATAGCGATATGAAGCTTCTGCAGGCGTTCACCGAGAACCGTCTCGTGCGCGACGCGGACGTGGCCAAGAAGATCATCGCCGACTTCAAGGCCGCCAACGGCTCCGAGTGGCCCGAGTTCCATTAGTTAGAGGAGGGGGAACGAGAGATGGATAAGCTAACCAATTGGCTGGAGAAACGCATTTACCCTGCTGCTGTGTTCTTCCAGGAAAACAAATACCTCGCATCGATTCAGTACGGCATGATGCTTAGCATCCCGCTGCTGCTCGTGGGTGCGTTCGCCTGCATCATCAGCGACTTCCCGATCGATGCGTTCCAGACGTTCATGGCGAACCTCGTGGGTGAGGAAGTTTGGGCTGAGTGGAACTGGAGCGTGCTCAACCCCGCGAGCATCGGTCTTCTGAGCCTCGTTGCCATGTGTGGCATGTCCTATGAGCTCGGACGTCGTAACGACGTGACCCCTATGCCCGGCGTGGCCATCTCGCTCATGAGCTTCTTCCTGCTCATCCATGCCGATGAGAACGGCATGATCTCGCAGAGCGAGTTCGGCGCGACGACGCTCTTCCTGAGCATCATCGTGGCGCTTGTTTCGGTCGAGATCTACTCGTTCTGCATCAAGCGCAAGATCACCATCAAGATGCCGGCTTCCGTGCCGGAGTTCGTGTCCTCGCAGTTCGCAGCGCTCATCCCTGCCGTGCTTTGCGCCGTGCTGTGGCTCGTGGTGCGCTACCTCATCCAGCTCACCCCGTACGAGACCGCCTCTAGCATGATCTACGGTCTGCTCCAAGCGCCGCTCACCGGCTTGGGCACGTCGCTCGTGGGAACGCTCATCGCTGAGTTCATCAACTCCGTGCTCTGGTTCTTCGGCATCCACGGAACCAACGTAGTCGCTTCCGTCATGGAGCCGCTCTGGTACGCCGCGCGTGACGCAAACTGGCAGGTGTACCTTGAGGATGCTCTTGCCGTGCGTCCCTACATCGCTACGATCGACTTCTCCAACATGATCATGTACCTCACGGGTTCCGGCATCACGCTGCCGCTGTGCATCGAGATGGCCTTCATGTGCAAGTCGCAGCGCCTCAAGACCGTGGGCAAGGGCGCCATCATCCCGGGCATCTTCAATGTGAACGAGCCGGTCATCTTCGGCCTGCCCATCGTCATGAACCCCATGATGCTCATCCCGTTCATCGTGGCACCGCTCGTGTGCGTGCTCGTTGCCTTCGGTGCCATGTCGACGGGGATCGTGCCCACGCCCATCGGCGTACCGGTACCGTGGACGCTGCCTGCGCCCATCAGCGGTTGGATGATGTGCGGCGACTGGCGCGGCGGAGCGCTGCAGATCGTGAACCTCATCATCTCGGGCGTGATCTACTGGCCGTTCATCAAGGTGCTTGATCGCGAGTACACCAAGGAAGAGCTCGGCGAGCAGGTATCCGCCGAGGCGAGCGCGTAGTAGGGCGGGCTCGGTATGTTCGTGCGCAGGCTGGTGGCATACGCCATCGACTGGTATCTCATCTCGTTTGCGATGAACCTCGTGCTCGTTATCGCGGCGTACCAGCTTTTGGGTGTGGTGTTCGCGGGCATGGTGCCGCTCACCGCGTTCGACGGCGGCCTCCGGCTTGCGCTCTTCTGCGTCCTCGCGGTGCTCGACGCGCTCTATTTCTGCGTGCTTCCGCGCTACGCGCTCAAGGGGCAGACGCTCGGCAAGCGCCTGCTGCGTCTGCGCGTGGAACGCGCTTCGGGCGGCGATGCGACGCTCGCCTGCTTCCTGCGGCGTGAGCTGTTGGGCATCGTCGTGATTGAAGGATGCTTCTCGCCGCTCAGTAACTATCTGCGAAACGTACTGCTCCTCTGGGTGCCGCGCGACGTTGTGCAGGGTATCGTGTGGGCTGGTATCGTGATTGGCGCGGTATCCGTGGGACTCATGGTGCTCACCGCGCAGCGGCGCATGATCCATGATTTCGTGGGTGGCACCCGTGTCGTGCTGGTCGAACGTGTGCAGGGAGGTGAAGGCGATGGACATCGACGCGATGGAGCGCTGGAACAGCCTGAGCTCGATAGAGATGGGCATCCTGCGCGCGATCAAGCATCGGATCGATGACGGGGAGGAAAAGATTCCCATCCGCGCCGTCGCGGCAGATGCCTACACCTCGACGACGAGCGTGATGCGGCTTGCGAAGAAGCTCGGATACCCCGGCTTTTCGGCCATGCTTTACGAGATGCGCGCGGATCGCACGCGCTCGGGCGGGGCGGCAGATACGGGCGCCGCGCGCGTGTTCGCCACCGACGATTCGTTCCAACAGGCGTGCGTTTTGATTGATGCGCTTTCTTCGGGAACCTACGCTCGGGTGAACATCGTGGGAACTGGTTATTCAGGGTATGTGGCCGGGTACTTCTGCCAGCGCCTCCAGGAGCTCGGCATGTTCGCAACCGAGAAAAGCCCGCTCGATTTCAGGGACGACGACCCGGTGCTCATGGTTTTCGTGAGCGAGAGCGGCGAGACCACCGACCTCTTGTTCATCCAAGAGCGCTGCCAGAAAAAGGGCATCGAGGACATCGTGCTCTCCGCGAACGCGGGAAGCACGCTCTGCCAACGGGCGCGGCACAGGATCGTGGTCGAGCGACGTCACGGCTACGGCGTCGAGGGTGCGGATTATTTCGTGGTCAATTGCCTGATCATCGTGGAGGGAATCGTTCAGAGGCTTTGGAAGCTGAAAGAGGGAGAGAGGGAATCATGAACGTGTTGCTGATCTGCTCGATGGGAGCTTCGACAGCGAGCATGTGCAAGAAGATCGAGGAGGCAGCTGCCGCGGAGGGCATGGAGCTCGAGACGCAGGCGGTTGCCATGGCGATGATGAACGACAAGCTCGACTGGGCGGATGTGGTGCTCGTGGGGCCGCAGATCCGGTTCATGTTGGACAAGGTTCGCGCCGCGGCGCCGGACAAGCCGGTGGACGCTATCGACATGATGGCCTACGGCATGATGGATGGCAAGAAGGTGCTCCAGCAGATCAAGGGGATGATCTAGGATGGCGGAGGAGACCGTGGCCGGCAGCGCGTCGGGAGAGC
>NZ_CAPF01000040.1:0-67727 GCF_000321165.1 Enorma timonensis | reverse complement strand
GGGTCGCTGGCGGGGCGCGGGGGGCGCGGGCGACCTCGAGCCGGGCGCGGTGTGGCGCGTCTCCGGGCTCGTCGAGAAGCCGGAGCCCGAGGAGGCGCCCTCGAACCTCTACATCGTCGGGCGCTACCTGCTGAGCCCCCTCGTCATGGACCTGCTCGCCGACCAGCGCCCGGGCGCCGGCGGCGAGGTGCAGCTCACCGACGCCATGGCGCGCTCGCTCGACCGCGAGGCCATGTACGCCGTCGTGATCGACCCGCTCAGCGGCTTCGACACGGGCACGCCCTCGGGCTGGATGGCCACCAACGCCCTCATGGCCGCCTCCGACCCGCGCTTCTCCGCCGGCTTCTGGGAGGCCGTGGACGCCCGCGGCGGGCTCAGGCGGGGGTAGGGGCGCGGCCGCATCCCCCTAGGCCTCTCTGGGGCGCTGCCGTATCTCCCGAATTCGCATATTCCGGGAGATAAGCGCCCCGCCGCGCCGCCTTATCTCCCGCATCTGCATTTTTTGGGAGATAGCTGAGAGCCAGGCGGGAGAGAGTTGAATGATAAAAACCAGCCTGTCCGGATTTTATCATCGGGGTCGTTCATCCAAATTACATGAACATATGTTCGTAACAAGCCTTCTACCAGCGCATTCGGCAAGAAGATTTTCTCCTAGCCCAGAATCGCCCTCGCGTCAAGCATTTTCTTGCTAAACGGTAGGCGATTGGTAAACTTAAAGGCTGCGATATTCGGTACCCTGCCGAAGGCATGCCGATACCGCCCGCACCGGTGCGTCCGCCCGGCTCGCGGGCCGGCACCGGGCGGGCGTACCCAGCCGTTCTTGCGAGGAGGAAAGAGCTTGCCACACGCAACCGCATCACACGGGGTCCCGCGCACCGAGCGCACGCGCCTCAACTTCGGGAAGATCCCGACGGCTCTCGAGCTGCCCAACCTCATCTCCGTGCAGAAGGAATCCTTCCAGCGCTTCATGGACGAGGGCCTGCGCGAGGCGTTCCAGGAGTCGAGCCCCATCCAGAGCCAGAACCACGTTCTCGAGGTCACCTTCGGCGACCACCAGTTCAACGACCCCGCCTACACGGTCGACGAGTGCCGCGAGAAGGACATGACCTACCAGGCCTCGCTCTTCACGCTCGTCCGTCTTACGAACAAGGAGACCGGCGAGATCAAGGAGCAGCGCGTCTTCATGGGCGACTTCCCCATGATGACCGAGCAGGGCACCTTCATCATCAACGGTACGGAGCGCATCGTCGTCTCCCAGCTCGTCCGCTCGCCCGGCGTGTACTACTCCACCGAGATGGACGGCGAGAACCGCGTGTTCAAGGCGCAGGTCATCCCCGCGCGCGGCGCCTGGCTCGAGTTCGAGGTCGATAAGCGCAGCCAGCTCGTGGTCTCCATCGACCGCAAGCGCAAGCAGTCCGCGACCATGCTCCTGCGCGCCCTCGGCATCGCCGTCACGAATGACGAGATCATCGAGCTCCTCGGCGACTCCGACGTGGTGCTCCGCTCCCTCGAGCGCGACACCGCCCTCACCCGCGAGGACGCCCTCATCGAGACCTACCGACGCCTGCGCCCGGGCGAGCCGCCCACGGTCGAGGCCGCCCGCTCGCACCTCGAGGGCCTGCTCTTCAACCCGCAGCGCTACGACCTGGCGCGCGTGGGCCGCTACAAGGTGAACAAGAAGCTCGGCCTCACCACCGGCGAGGACGTGCGTGTGCTCACCGACGAGGACATCATCGCCACCCTCCGCTACCTGCTGGCCCTCGCCGCGGGCGAGCCCGGGTTCAAGACCGACGACATCGACCACTTCGGCAACCGCCGCGTCCGCACCGTGGGCGAGCTCGTCGCCAACCAGTTCCGCATCGGCATGAGCCGTATGGAGCGCGTGGTGCGCGAGCGCATGAGCTCGCACGATGTCGACGAGATCACCCCGCAGGTGCTCATCAACATCCGCCCGATCGTGGCCGCCATCAAGGAGTTCTTCGGCTCGAGCCAGCTCTCGCAGTTCATGGACCAGTCGAACCCGCTCACCGGCCTGTCGCACAAGCGCACGCTCTCCGCGCTCGGCCCCGGCGGCCTTGCCGGCCACAAGTCGGGCTCGAGCCGCCGCACGAACGTCCCCACCGCGGTGCGCGACGTTCACAACTCGCACTACTCGCGCATGTGCCCCATCGAGACGCCCGAAGGCCCCAACATCGGCCTCATCGGCCGACTGGCCCTCTATGCGCGCGTGAACGAGTACGGCTTCATCGAGGCGCCGTACCGCCGCGTGGAGAACGGCAAGGTCACCGACATCATCGACTGGATGACTGCCGATGAGGAAGAGGACCACATCATCGCGCCGGCGAACACGCCCATCGACCCCAAGACGAACGAGTTCGTGACCACCGACGCCGAGGGCAACCTCGTGCGCCCGCACACCATCGTCGCCCGCACGCGCGACTTCGACGGCTCGTTCGGCGCGCCGGCCGACGTGCCCGTTGACGC
Source organism: Enorma timonensis (assembly GCF_000321165.1). Taxonomy (NCBI): domain Bacteria; kingdom Bacillati; phylum Actinomycetota; class Coriobacteriia; order Coriobacteriales; family Coriobacteriaceae; genus Enorma; species Enorma timonensis. Next base: position 65,243 of record NZ_CAPF01000040.1, on the reverse strand, counting down.
CGTGGACTACATGGACGTGAGCCCGCGCCAGATGATCTCGGTCGCCGCCACGCTCATCCCGTTCCTCGAGCACGACGACGCCAAGCGTACCCTCATGGGCGCGAACATGCAGCGCCAGGCCGTGCCGCTCATCCACCCGGTCGCCCCGTACGTGGGCACGGGCATGGAGCTGCGCGCCGCGCTCGACTCCGGTGAGGTCACGCTCGCCCGCCACGACGGCGAGGTCATCTTCGCCGACGCCTCGAAGATCATCGTGAAGAGCTCCGAGGGCATGGACGAGTACAAGCTGCCGAAGTACCAGCGCTCCAACCAGTCCACCTGCATCAACCACCGCCCGCTCGTGAGCGTGGGCGACGAGGTGCACGCCGGCGACCCCATCGCCGACGGCCCGTCCACCGACCACGGCGAGCTCGCTCTCGGCCAGAACCTCACCGTGGCCTACATGAGCTGGGAAGGCTACAACTACGAGGACGCCATCGTGGTCTCCGAGCGCGTGGTCTCCGAGGACCTGCTCACCACGATCAGCATCTCGCGCCACGAGATCGACGCGCGCGACACGAAGCTCGGCCCCGAGGAGATCACCCGCGAGGTGCCGAACCTCTCGGAGGACATGCTCGCGAACCTCGACGAGGACGGCATCATCCGCATCGGCGCCGAGGTCGGCCCCGGCGACATCCTCGTCGGCAAGGTTACGCCCAAGGGCGAGAGCACCCAGACCGCCGAGGAGCGCCTGCTCAAGGCCATCTTCGGCGCGAAGGCCCACGACGTGCGCGACACCTCGCTCAAGATGCCCCACGGCGCCTACGGCCGCGTCATCGACGTCGTGCGCTTCAGCCGCGACGCCGACGACGACCTCGCGCCCGGCGTGAACGAGCAGGTGCGCGTCTACGTGGCGCAGCGCCGCAAGATCCAGCAGGGCGACAAGATCGCCGGCCGCCACGGCAACAAGGGCGTCATCTCCGAGATCCTCCCGATCGAGGACATGCCCTACATGGCCGACGGCACCCCGGTGGACGTCATCCTGAACCCGCTCGGCGTGCCTTCGCGTATGAACGTGGGCCAGCTGCTCGAGTGCCACCTCGGCTGGGCCGCCGCCTCCGGCTGGGATCCGGACGACGCCGACTCCGACAAGTACGTGCCCGGCCCGGTGTTCGTCTCCACGCCCGTCTTCGACGGCGCTAAGGAGGACGAGATCGCCGAGGTCATCCGCCGTGCCAACAAGAACCTCGTGAATCTGGCGAAGGAGCGCTACGGCGAGCACATGCGTCCCGAGTTCGTGACGCAGCTCGACGCCTCCGGCAAGACCACGCTCTACGACGGCCGCTCCGGCGAGGAGTTCCGCGAGCCCATCACCGTGGGCACGTCCTACATCCTGAAGCTCGGCCACATGGTCGACGACAAGATCCATGCGCGCTCGACCGGCCCCTACAGCCTCGTCACCCAGCAGCCGCTCGGCGGCAAGGCGCAGTTCGGCGGCCAGCGCTTCGGTGAGATGGAAGTGTGGGCGCTCTACGCGTACGGCGCCGCCAACGTGCTGCAGGAGATCCTCACCGTCAAGTCCGACGATACCGTCGGCCGCGTGAAGGCCTACGAGTCCATCGTGAAGGGCGAGAACATCCCGCAGGCCGGCCTGCCCGAGTCCTTCAAGGTGCTCGTGAAGGAGATCCGCTCGCTCGCGCTCGACATCGAGCCGCTCCACGAGGCGGAGCCCGCGGCCGCCGAGCAGGCGGACGAGGACGCCGAGCAGGACGCCTTCGACCCGTTCAGCGACGTCCCCGAGCTCGACGACGACGCGCTCGACGCCGTGGACTCGCTCATCGACGACTTTGCCGCCGCGACCGCAGATAAGGAGTAAGTGACTGTGGCAGATTTCGAAGCTACCGATTTCGATGCGGTGAAGATCTCGCTTGCCAGCGCCGAGCAGATCCGCTCGTGGTCCCATGGCGAGGTCAAGAAGCCCGAGACCATCAACTACCGTACCCTCAAGCCCGAGAAGGACGGCCTGTTCTGCGAGAAGATCTTCGGTCCCGCGAAGGACTGGGAGTGCGCTTGCGGCAAGTACAAGGGCATCCGCTTCAAGGGCATCACCTGCGAGCGCTGCGGCGTGGAGGTGACCACCTCCAAGGTGCGCCGCGAGCGCATGGGCCACATCGAGCTCGCCGCTCCCGTGAGCCACATCTGGTTCTTCAAGAGCGCGTCGATCTCGCCCATGAGCCGCCTGCTCGACCTCAAGACGAAGGATCTGGAGAAGGTCCTCTACTTCGCGAGCTACATCATCACGCACGTCGACTACGAGGCCCGCGAGGCCGACGCCGATGACCTGCGCGAGGAGCTCGCCGCTGACCTCGAGGAGCTCGACGCCGAGTGCGCCCGCCAGATCGAGAGCCTGAAGGAGCAGGGCAACCCCGAGAACTTCGATGAGTTCAGCGACGAGGAGCCTCTCACGCAGGAGGAGATCGCCGCCGGCATCATCGACATCGAGGAGGAGACGAAGGACGAGAAGCAGCTCCGCACGGACGCCTTCGAGGCCTTCATGAAGCTCACCGAGCGCGAGCTCATCTCCGACGAGCCGCTCTTCCGCGAGATGAAGCGCTACTACAGCATGTACTTCTCGGGCGACATGGGCGCCGAGGCCGTCCGCGAGCTGCTGCGCGCCGTCGACCTCGAGGCCGAGGCCGAGCAGCTCAAGGCCATCATCGCCGATGAGGACGGCCAGAAGCAGAAGCGCGACAAGGCCGTGAAGCGCCTCGTGATCGTCGACGCCTTCCTGAAGGGCGGCAACGATCCCGCGGACATGATCCTCGACGTGATCCCCGTGATCCCGCCGGATCTGCGCCCCATGGTGCAGCTCGACGGTGGCCGCTTCGCCGCGTCCGACCTGAACGACCTGTACCGTCGCGTCATCAACCGCAACAACCGCCTGAAGCGCCTGCTCGACCTCGACGCGCCCGCGATCATCGTGAACAACGAGAAGCGCATGCTGCAGGAGGCCGTGGACGCCCTCTTCGACAACGGTCGCCGTGGGCGCCCGGTGTCCGGCCGCGGCGGCCGCCCGCTCAAGTCGCTCGCCGAGGCCCTCAAGGGCAAGCAGGGCCGCTTCCGCCAGAACCTGCTCGGTAAGCGCGTGGACTACTCCGGCCGTTCGGTCATCGTCACCGACCCGAAGCTCAAGCTGCACCAGTGCGGCCTGCCCAAGACCATGGCGCTCGAGCTCTTCAAGCCCTTCGTGATGAAGCGCCTCGTGGAGCTCGGCAAGGTGGAGAACATCAAGGGCGCCAAGCGCGCCATCGAGCGCAACGCGAGCTTCGTGTGGGACATCCTCGAGGAGGTCATCGACGGCCGCCTCGTGCTGCTCAACCGTGCACCTACCCTGCACCGCCTCTCCATCCAGGCGTTCGAGCCCGTGCTCGTCGAGGGCAAGGCCATCCACCTGCACCCGCTCGTCTGCGAGCCCTTCAACGCGGACTTCGACGGCGACCAGATGTCGGTGCACGTGCCGCTGTCCTACCAGGCCCAGGCCGAGGCGCGCGTGCTCATGCTCTCCTCGAACAACCTGCGCTCGCCGGCGTCCGGCAAGCCCGTGAACACCCCGCGCCAGGACATGATCATCGGCGTGTACTACCTCACGCAGGAGCGCGACGGCCTCACCGGCGAGGGTCACGTCTTCGCGAGCTTCGATGACGCCCTCAACGCCTACGACGCCCGCGCCGAGATCGACCTCCAGGCCAAGATCCAGGTGCGCGTGAGCGCGGCCGACGCCAACGTGGTGAACGAGGACGGCACGCTCACGTTCCGCGTGAACAACGGCGGCGAGTACCTCGACCTCGACGTGACCGGTTCCAAGACCGCGCGCTTCGAGACGACCATCGGCCGCATCATCTTCAACCGCCAGTGCCTGCCGCACGACTACGAGTTCATCAACTACAAGATGGTCAAGGGCGACGTGAGCCGCCTCACGAGCGACTGCTGCGACCGCTACGAGCAGGCCAAGGTCGCCGAGATCCTCGACAACATCAAGTACACCGGCTTCCACTACGCCACGCGCGCCGGCCTCACGCTCTCCGTGTGGGACGCGCTCATCCCGGACGAGAAGCCGGAGATCCTCGCGAAGACCCAGGCCGACGTCGACCAGATCAACGCCAACTTCGAGGAGGGCTACGTCACCGAGCAGGAGCGCCACAATGAGGTCGTCAACGCCTGGACGGCGGCGACCGACAAGGTGTCGCAGCTCATGCTTGACATGTTCGACGAGGAGAACCCGCTCTACATGATGGCCGACTCGGGCGCCCGTGGTTCCAAGACCCAGCTGCGCCAGCTCGGCGGCATGCGCGGCCTCATGGCCGACATGTCCGGCGACACGATCGACCTCCCCATCAAGGCGAACTTCCGCGAGGGCCTGCTGCCGCTCGAGTACTTCATCTCGACCTACGGCGCCCGTAAGGGCCTCGTCGACACCGCGTCGCACACCTCCGACTCCGGTTACCTCACCCGCCGCCTCGTCGACGTGGCGCAGGACGTCATCGTGCGCGAGGAGGACTGCGGCACGACCGAGGGCGTGACCTACCAGCTCGCCATCACCCAGAACGAGGGCGACGAGCCGCAGCTCAACACCGACCTCGTGGGCCGCTGCTTCGTGGAGGACGTCGTGGCGCCCGACGGAGCCGTGCTCTTCCACAAGGACGCCTACATCGAGAGCGCCGCCGACCTGCAGAAGATGCTCGACGCCGGCCTCACCTCGGTGAAGCTGCGCGCGCTGCTCACCTGCCGCTCCAAGTACGGCGTGTGCCAGAAGTGCTACGGCTGGGACCTCTCCACCCGTCGCCCCGTCGCCATCGGCACCGCGGTGGGCATCATCGCCGCGCAGTCCATCGGCGAGCCCGGCACGCAGCTCACGATGCGTACCATCCACTCCGGCGGCGTCGCGGGCGTCGAGGACATCACGCAGGGTCTCCCGACCGTCTCGCGCATGTTCGACATCGTCGGCAACGTCAACGAGAAGATCCTCGGCCGCGAGGCGGAGCTCGCCTCGCACTCGGGCATGCTCTCGATCCGCACGGAGGGCTCGAAGTACGTGATCACCATCACGGACGTCGACGACCCCACGCGCGTCATCGACCGCAAGGAGATCACCTCCGGCGTGCGCTTCATGCCCGGCTTCGGCGCGGGTGAGAGCTACGACCACGAGGTGCGCGCCGGCGACCAGATCACGCGCGGCTTCGTGAACTTCCGCAACCTCCGCCGCCTCACCGACATCGAGTCCACGATGCACGTCTTCGTGCAGAACGTGAAGGAGGTCTACACCTCCCAGGGCGTCGACCTGAACGACAAGCACATCGAGGTGCTCGCGCGCCAGATGCTGCGCCGCGTGGCCGTCACGAACCCCGGCGACTCGAAGTACCTGCTCGGCGAGTACGTGGACCGCTACGAGTTCGCCGACGAGGTCGAGCGCGTGGCCCGCGTGGGCGGCGTGCCGCCCGTGGCCGAGCCGGTGATCCTGGGTACGCTCAAGGTCGCTTCGAACATCGATTCCTGGCTCAGCTCCGCCTCGTTCATCCGCACGGCCGGCGTGCTCACGCAGGCCGCGATCGAGGGCAAGGTCGACCACCTGCTCGACCTCAAGTCCAACGTCATCGTGGGCAAGAAGATCCCCGCGGGCACCGGCCTCAAGCCGTACGCGAATGCGACGCTCACCTACCGTACGCCCGAGGGCTACGTCGCGGTGGACGGTCCCACGTCGCCGCAGGCCAAGGTGCTGCCCGACTGGGCGCCCGAGGAGCTCAAGGAGCTCGACGAGCAGCTCCCGCTGCAGTCGGACTGGGCGGGCTACGACGACTTCGGCGGCGCGGACGGCTCGTTCACCCGCAACGGCCGCACCATCTCCTCCGAGGACGCGAAGCTCTACCTTTTCGACGACCTGGGCGTCTCGCAGCGCTGGACGAACAAGTTCAGCGAGGTGGGCATCGAGACCGTGGGCGACCTCGTGGGCAAGAGCGAGGAGGACCTGCTGCGCATCGACGGCATCGGCGCCAAGGCGATCGAGGAGCTGCGCGACGGCCTGGAGAAGCACAACCTGCTCTTCATCCTCGACAGCAACGAGGACGTCGCGGATGAGGAGGACCTGTCGCAGCTCCTGCAGATGGTCTTCAGCCCGGACGGCCCGGACGATATCCTGCTGGGCACGAGCGCCCCGCGCCATCACTTCGACTCCGACGAGGAGATGATCGGCGCGCCCGCGGACGCTTCCGCGAGCAGCACTCCGGGCGTGATCAACGAGGACATGGCCTCGCTCGACGAGCTGCTGAACCAGCTCGTGGACTCGGATGACGCCGCGGACGAGGGTGACTCCGAGGAATAACTGATAAATTGGTGTCAGACACCTTTTTATCACGCTGAGTGCGAGCCCGCCTCCCGGAAGGGAGGCGGGCTCTTTTTTGCCTCGCGAATGTCCATACTAATTTGACAGGGGGGAGCATATAATTTGAATCAAGACGATGTTGAGCGGTAAAGGAGGGGCTATGGGTCGAATGGGTCGGTGGGTTCACCGTTCGCTGCTTGTCGCGATGGCAGCGCTCGTCGCAGCGCTTGCCGTGATCGCACCGCGCATGGCGTATGCGGCGGAGGCGGGCGCCGTGGCGCAGATTGGCGATCAGACATATGGCTCGTTTGCTGATGCAGTGGCGGCCGTACCCACATCGGGTGAGGAGACGACCATTACCCTCATCGGTGATGCAGCAATCAATGCGAGCAACACATCGATTGCATCAGGTCAGAATGTGCGCCTCGATCTCGCAGGTCACAGGCTGGAGATTTCAAATACAAAGAAAATCATGCTCCGCGGCACCTTGACCATCACCGACTCGTCGGAGGATCAGAGCGGCGTGATCGCAGGTGTGAACTGCGCGACAGCGATGATCGATATGACCGGCAGTAAGTCGGCGAAACTCGTTGTCGAGAGCGGTACCATCACGAGCGATCGCATTACGGCGGTAAGCGTGACGGCTGCGGGCGCGTCGTTAGTCATGACAGGTGGCACGATCGAGGCACCGCGCCCGGTTCAAATGCAATATGCGAGCTCAGCAGCGATCATGGGTGGATCGCTCAAGGCGACCTCGGACAAATACAGCGCAATCGAGATGGCGGGCGGCTCGCCGAGCCTGGCGGTAGGCAGTGCCGGTGAATATGATCAGCCGATCATCGAGGGCTCTATCGTGGCAGTCTCTAGTGCTCAGAGTTTCGATCTGGTCGGGGGAACCGTACAAGGCGTGACCGGCGAGCTTCCGGATGGGGCGATGCTCACCAGCCAGTTTGGGAGCGACATCGCCTCGGTTCTTCCCGCGAACCAGCAGTGCGTCGAGCGCGATGGGGCTTGGTACGTCACGGCGCTCGATTCCGAAGCAGGTGCCGGGGCGAAGATCGTGAAGAGCGATGGAAGCGTCGAGTATTACCAGCTCGCCTCGACGGCGCTCGGCGCCCTTTCCGATGGCGATGCGCTGACACTGTATGAGGACGTGACCGGGCAGATCTCTGCGGATGGCATCACCGCCACGATCGACTTGAACGGCCACACGGTCACCTCGGATGCGGATGCGGTGGTGAGCCTCGCTGGCTCGAATGCGAACCTCACCATCACGAACGGAAACATCGTGTCGACCCCCTCGTCGGAGAACGCGACCATCGTCATGGTTGCCGCCCCGAACGGGATGGATAACGCCAGCCTTTCGCTCAAGGGCGTCAATCTCACGATGCAGAAGAGCGGCGGTGCGGGAATCCAGGTCTACGGCCTCAATACGAAGAACGCCGTTACGCTCGACGGGTGCACGCTTACCGTGCCCGACGACGTGATGGGTATCTATTTCCCGGCCGCCGACAGCACCCTTACCGTGCACGACACGCAGATCACCGCTGGTACGGGTATCGGTATCAAGGGCGGTACGCTCGTCGTGAGCGGAAATAGCGCCATCCATGCCAAGGGAGAAAAGGATCCCACGGACATCCCCGCGTCCGGCGGTATCGCCGAGACCGGTGCGGCGATTTACGTAGATGGGGGTTACGACGACCGTCCGATCAAGGTCGACATCCAAGGTGGTTCCTTCACGAGCGACAAGGGGAGTGCGCTTGAGGAGCTGGTGGATCCGGCGCGCCCCGATAAAACTCCCGTGACCATCGCGGTCTCGGGCGGATCGTTCTCCGATGCGAGCATCAAGGGATACCTTACGGGGAATGCGGCGGTTGTGGTGCATGAGGATGGCACCTGCGACGTGTATCCGACGGAAGCCGACGCGCTTGCAAACGGCGGCAGCTACAAGGTCGTTGACGACGATGGGCATACCTGGCTCTTCCAGAACGAGAAGGCTGCCCAGGATTTCGCCGACAGTCAAGGTGCCAGCAAACCGGTTGAGCAGGTCACCCACACGGTTACGTTCGATGACTGCCTCGAGAACACCGAGAACGCTTCCGCCGAGGTTCCCAACGGCCAGACGGTGGCCAAGCCCCAGGATCCCGTGTGCGCAGGGTATCGTTTTCTGGGTTGGTACGAGCTCGAGAACGGTGCGTATGCCGAGGAGGCCTACGATTTCACCACCCCGGTCACGGCGGATCTTACGCTCTATGCCAAGTGGGAGCGGATTTCCGGCCAGCCGTCAGATGGAAATTCCACGGCCGATCAGCCTTCCGGCGGCACGCTCGAGCAGACGGGAGATCTGAGCGTGCTCGCGATGGGCGCTTTCGCTGCGGCGGGCATGACCGCTCTGGGCGCGGGCGCGGTAGTGAGCCGCAAGCGCAAGTAAGCGTTGCGCCGACGTTTCCAAAGGGGTGCTATATAGCTTCAGGTGGGGTCGAATCGAAGGGTTCGGCCCCACCTGCGTTGCCGTGCATATGGCGCCGCGCGCTGGGTACCGTGGTACCATCGAAGGAGGCACGCGAGCGAGGGAGGCCGTATGTCCGTCGGATCGACATGGGGGTACCGCATCAGGAGCTTCGTGCTCGCGCTCGTGGTGTTCATCATGATGATCGAGCTGCCCACCCTGCTGAGCGCTGTGGTGCTCGACTTTGTTGAGACCGTCTCGATCCAATGGGGCGGGTACGAGGCATACGCTGCGGCGTTCACCTATCTTTCGAGCAACCCGAACGTCTTCTCGGCGGTGGTGTACCTGCTGTTCGGTATCGTCGTGTTCGCCTGGGTGCTCGTCATGCGCCGCCGAGGGAGCCGGATTGCGGAGGATGCTGCGGATGCGAGGGCAGTGGGGGAGCAGGCTGCGAACGCGGCGTCGGCGCCAGCCGCCCAGCTCGGCTTCGCGTCGCCCGCACCCGAGCCGCCCGCGCAGGTGTCGTTCCGCGTGCGCGGTGTGCCTCGAGCCGTATGGTTCGACGCGGTGCTTCTGGCTTTGGGGATGCAGTTCGTGACGACGCTTCTCATGACGCTCGTGCTCCTGCTGTTCCCCGCTGCCATGGAGGAGTACCGGTCGATGATTGATGCGTCCGGCGTCTCGGAGTACGGCATCGCGTGGTTCCTCGCGACCGTCGTGCTGCCGCCGATCGTGGAGGAGATGGGCTTCCGCGGTCTGGGGCTCACGTACCTCAAGCGGGCGGGCGTGCCGTTCGCGGTGGCCAATGTGCTGCAGGCAGTCGCGTTCGGCATCTTCCATATGAACCTCACCCAGGGTATCTACACCTGTGTGCTCGGCCTCTTCATGGGCTACGCGGCGCACGCGAGCGGCTCGATCGTGCCCGTGATGCTGCTGCACGCGGTGTACAACTTCATGGGGACGATGGGGCAGGAATTGCTCTACGCCGTCGCTCCCTGGATGCCGTATTGGTTCGAAGTCGGTCTGGGCGTGGTGCTCGTCATCGTGGCCGTCCTCTCCCTGCGCGACCGCGGCGTGCACTACCCCCGCAGCTGAGCCATTGAGTCATTGGGGACGGGTTCAAATGACTCGCTGAGTCAAACGTACCCGTTCCCAATGGCTCATGCACGCTACTTCCAAAAACCTATAACTCAAAATATGTATAATCATATGTATTATAGAAGCGAGGCGAAGGGAGTCCATGATGCCTGCGGTGGTACCCATTACAGAGATGCAGCGCAACGGCGCCAAGCTCGCCGAGCGCGCGATCGAGACCAAGGAGCCCATCTACCTTACCAAGCATGGAAAGTCATCGCTCGTGCTCATCGATGCGGAGGAGTTCGATCGCCGCATGAGCTATCGCGAGGCGATCGTCAACCGCGAGCAGGAGCGCTATGCGGGCATCATGAGAGGGCATGACGAGGTGCTGCAGGGGAAGGTCGTTCCGCTCGACGAAGCGCTGGACGAGCTGCGCGACCGCTGGGACAGCTGATGGATTCCTATGATGTCGAGCTTGCCGAGTCAGTTCAGGCCGCGTTGCTTGCGATCACGTCTCGAGATGACGCTCGACGGGTTGCACGGCGCTTGCGCGCGCTCGAGGTTGATCCGCATATGGGTAAACGATATGACCCTCTCTATGAATCCGCGCGTCCGCCCCATGAGGTGCTCGTGACCTTCGCGGGTCATTACGGCATTTACTACACCTACGACGACGCGGCACGGAAGGTGAGCGTTGAATATCTCGAAGATTGCCGCCGCGACCCGTTGAACAAGTTCAGCGGAAAGTACTAGGCAGGATGCACAGCTGACCAGCCGTTAGGGACGGGTTCAATTGACTCGGTGAGTCACTGGGGACGTGAGTCATTGGGGACGTGCTCGTTTGACTCAGTGAGTCATTTGAACCCGTCCCCAATGACTCTCTGAGTCAAACGAACCCGTCCCCAATGACTCATGTGGAGATTCTGCGATAATCGCAAAAAATAGGGAAACGCCCGGGCGCGTGGTGTGTTGACATCCCCGGTACGCGCGCGTAAAGTTCAATCCTGCGTGTTTCGAAGGTGGATGCTGACGCCTCGATTCAAGCCGTTGCACCAAGTATAGAGCTGGAATCATCAGAAGAAGGAGTACGCTTTGCCTACAATTAACCAGCTGGTCCTTCACGGCCGCAAGTCCAAGCCCGCGAAGTCCAAGAACGCGGCTCTTCAGCACAACCCGCAGAAGCGCGGCGTGTGCACCCGCGTGTTCACCACCTCCCCCAAGAAGCCGAACTCGGCTCTTCGTAAGGTGGCCCGTGTTCGCCTGGTCAACGGTATCGAGGTCACGGCCTACATCCCCGGTGAGGGTCACAACCTGCAGGAGCACTCCATCGTGCTCGTGCGCGGCGGCCGCGTGCGCGACCTCCCTGGCGTGCGTTACAAGATCATCCGTGGCGCCTACGACTGCGCAGCGGTGAACAACCGTATGCAGTCCCGCTCGCGCTACGGTGCCAAGCGCCCGAAGAAGAAGTAACTGACCCGAATCGCTTGCGCGCCGCCCGCCACGCGCGGGAAGCGCGATCGAAATCCACGCTAGAGGAGATTTATCATGCCGCGTCGTGCATCTAAGACTCATCGTCGCGAGGTTATGCCGGATGCCGTGTATAACAACCGTCTCGTGACGCAGCTCATCAACAAGGTCCTTCTTGACGGCAAGAAGTCCACCGCCGAGCGCATCGTCTACAGCGCCTTCGAAATGGTGGCCGAGAAGTCCGGCCAGGACGCCCTCGCCGTGTTCAAGAAGGCCATGGAGAACGTCAAGCCCACGCTCGAGCTCAAGCCCCGTCGTGTGGGCGGCGCCACCTACCAGGTGCCGGTCGAGGTCAACTCCCGTCGCTCCACGCAGCTCGCGATCCGCTGGATCGTGAACTTCAGCCGTGCCCGCAAGGAGAAGACCATGGCCGAGCGTCTTGCCAACGAGATCCTCGACGCCTCCAACGGCGTCGGCGCCTCCATCAAGCGCCGCGAGGACCTCTTCAAGATGGCCGAGGCCAACCGCGCCTTCGCCCACTACCGCTGGTAATTCCGGGGAGGAATTGAATTGGCTAAGAAGAAGTACAATCTTGCCGATACCCGCAACATCGGCATCATGGCGCACATCGATGCTGGCAAGACCACCACGACCGAGCGCATCCTGTACTACACCGGCAAGACCCACAAGATCGGCGAGGTGCACGAGGGCGCCGCTACCATGGACTGGATGATCCAGGAGCAGGAGCGCGGCGTGACCATCACCTCCGCCGCCACCACGTGCTTCTGGCACAAGGGCGGCGACGTGAACAACGGTCCCGCCTACCGCATCCAGATCATCGACACCCCCGGCCACGTGGACTTCACGGCCGAGGTCGAGCGCTCGCTCCGCGTCCTCGACGGCGCTGTGGCCGTGTTCGACGCCGTCGCCGGCGTGCAGCCGCAGTCCGAGACCGTGTGGCGCCAGGCCCGCAACTTCAACGTCCCCCGCATCGCCTTCATCAACAAGTACGACCGCGTGGGCGCCGACTTCTTCCATGCGATCGATACCATGAAGGAGCGCCTGCACGCCAACGCCGTGGCCATCCAGGTTCCCATGGGTGCCGAGGATAACTTCTGGGGCATCATCGACCTCGTGACCATGACCGCGTGGGACTTCAAGGCCGACGACAAGGGCATGACCTACCCCGAGGCCATGGACGCGATCCCGGCCGAGTTCGAGGACATCGCCGCCGAGAAGCGCGAGGAGCTCCTCGACGCCGCCGCCAACTTCGACGACGAGCTCATGGAGATGATCCTCGAGGAGGCCGAGATCCCGGTCGAGAAGCTCAAGGCCGCCATCCGCGCCGGCGTGCTCGCCAACGAGCTCAACCCCGTGCTCGTGGGCTCCGCCTACAAGAACAAGGGCGTCCAGGAGCTGCTCGACGCCGTCGTCGACTACCTTCCGAGCCCGCTCGACGTGCCCCCCGTGGAGGGCATCAACCCCGAGACCGGCGAGACCGACACCCGCAAGGCCAGCGACGACGAGCCCTTCAGCGCCCTCGCCTTCAAGATCGCGACCGACCCCTACGTGGGCAAGCTCACGTTCTTCCGCGTGTACTCCGGTCACGTGGACGCCGGCTCCTACGTGGTGAATGCCACGAACGGCCAGCGCGAGCGCTTCGGCCGCATCCTCGAGATGAACGCCAACGACCGCGTTGACGTTGACGGCGCCTCCACCGGCGACATCCTCGCCGCCGTGGGTCTCAAGAACACCACCACCGGCGACACCCTGTGCGCCGAGGGCCACGAGATCATCCTCGAGTCCATGGAGTTCCCCGACCCCGTCATCGACGTCGCCGTGGAGCCCAAGACCAAGGCCGAGCAGGACAAGATGAGCATCGCGCTCACCAAGCTCGCCGAGGAGGACCCGACCTTCCAGGTGCGCACCAACCACGAGACCGGCCAGACCATCATCGCCGGCATGGGCGAGCTGCACCTCGAGATCATCGTCGACCGTCTGCTCCGCGAGTTCAAGGTCGAGGCGAACGTCGGTAAGCCGCAGGTCGCTTACCGTGAGGCTCCCGGCCACGACGTCGAGCGCGCCCAGGGCAAGTTCGTCCGCCAGTCCGGCGGCCGCGGCCAGTACGGCGACGCCGTCATCAAGCTCGAGAAGATGGAAGAGGGCTTCGGCTACGAGTTCGTCAACGGCATCGTGGGCGGCGTCGTGCCGAAGGAGTACATCCCCTCCATCGACAAGGGCATCCAGGAGGCGCTGCAGACGGGCGTCATCGCCGGCTACCCGGTGGTCGACGTCAAGGTGACGCTCTTCGACGGTTCCTACCACGAGGTCGACTCCTCCGAGGCCGCCTTCAAGATCGCCGGCTCCATGGCCATCAAGGAGGCCCTGCGCCAGTCCGACCCCATCCTGCTCGAGCCCGTCATGGCCGTCGAGGTCGAGACCCCCGAGCAGTACATGGGCGACGTCATGGGCAACCTCTCCGGCCGTCGCGGCAAGATCGAGGGCATGGACGATCGCTCCGGCAACAAGGTCATCCGCGCCAAGGTGCCGCTGGGCGAGATGTTCGGCTACGCGACCGACCTGCGTTCGCAGACCCAGGGCCGCGCGTCCTACACCATGCAGTTCGACTCCTACGAGCCGGCGCCGAAGTCCGTCGCCGACGAGGTCATCAGCAAGTCTGGTGCCAACGCGTAATCACTCGCGATCGCTGAGTAGGTATCAATCGCGAGGATGACCTCGCACATCAAGGAGGTAACGTTGTCTAGCCAGAAGATCAGGATCCGCCTCAAGGGTTACGATCACGAGGTCGTGGATCAGTCGGCGAAGCTCATCGTCGAGACCGCCCAGAAGACCGGCGCCCGCGTCTCCGGCCCCGTGCCGCTGCCCACCGAGCGCAACCTGTACACGGTCATCAAGGGACCGCACGTCGATAAGGACTCGCGTGAGCAGTTCGAGATGCGCACGCACAAGCGCCTCATCGACATCCTCGACCCCACGAGCGGCACCGTCGATTCGCTCATGCGCCTCGACCTCCCCGCCGGCGTCGACATCGAGATCAAGCTCTAAGCTTCGCCTAGAGTCTCGAAGGCTTTGAGAGCCCCCTCGGGTACGTGCTACCCGAGGGGGCTTTTGCGTTCGGGTCACCGGAAGCGGGGGGGGTGTGCCGCCCCATGTAAAATAACCCCTGGGGTAATTTTACATGCGCGCGGGCACCTCTCCCGTATTGGGTACGATGGTATAGAGGCGGCCTTTCATGTGGGGTGTGAGCGAGCGTGGCGGACGGGTGCAAGGGCAAGGGCGGCAAGCTCGCGGCGAGGGTGCAGCACCTCGAGAGCGCGTGGACGACGTGGCGCACTGACACACTGTCCAAGCTCTCCGCCAAGCTCTTCTCCGTAATCCCCATCTCCATCTTCTTCATCGTGCTGTTCTGGATGATCGTGCCGATCTTCGGCATCCGCCACGTGATGCCCGTCTCGTGCTACACAGTCCTCTTCAGGATGCGCTATCGCAAGTACAACCCGCCCAGCCAGTACCTGCGGTTCTTTACCATGAGCTTCATCGCGCTCGGGGCGGCGCGCGTGGCCACGTTCAATTGGATGACGAGCATCGTGGTGAACATCGTGATGTCCTTCGCGTTCGTGTTCATGCGGTCCTCGCAGCTCAATCCCCGCCGCTACATCCCCTATACGATGCTCTTCGTCTTCTTCCAGCTGCGCCCGGAGCTCCTCGACGACATGGCGCTCGAGGCTGCGCTCGTGGTGGCATGCTGCACGACGCTCTCCGTCGCGATCGCGGTCATGAACATCGCGACCAAAGCTGGCGAGGCGAACCTGGCCAAGCTGCATGGGATGGTCGAGCGCCTGGCCGATGCGCTCGACCATATGGCGGATATCGGCATCACCGCCGATACGCGGAAGGAGCTGCTCAGCCTGCGCTCCGATTACTCCAAGCTCGCGTATACGGTGCGCGAGAACGCGAGCGTCCAGCCCGCCGTCGCGAACCTCTATGACATGTTCGCCATGCTCGCCCAGCGCACGGCGTACCTCGTGGGGCGGCTCGAGTGCCGCGAGCAGCAGACCTGCCCGCACCCGCCCTACCTGCATGAGCTCGCGGGCCTGACGCGTCAAGCGGGCGGCGTCTTGGATAAGAAGGGCGGCGACGAGGCAGCCGCACGCGCCCAAGCGCTCTTGGCCAAAGCGGATACCATCGACAACGAGCGCTACCGCCTGTTCTTCCGGAGCTACCTCCATATGATCCTGCTCGTGCTGCGCGACGCGCGCCATCCCCGGAGCCACGCCTGGCGCGTCTCACCGCTTACAAGGCTGCGCCTCATGTCCTTCCGCAAGCACCTCACCCTCGACTCCTTCGAGCTGCGCTTCGCGGTGCGCTGCGCAGCCGTGCTCGCCATCACGTGCACGACGAGCCTGCTTTCGCCCGTCAACCACCTGTACTGGTTCCCGCTCACCTCGTTCATGCTCCTGCGGCCCAGCCCGGACGAGACCGTCCGCCGCATGCGCAACCGTACCGTGGGCACGGTGCTCGGCTGCCTGGTCGTGCACGGCATCTCGATGCTCAAGCTGCCGCTCGCGGCGGTCATCGTCGTGGACATGCTGTTCGTCGCGGGCCGGTACATGGGCACGCCGGGGAGCGCGCCCACGTCCTTCTTCGGGACTGCCTACGCGATTTCGATGGCCTCGATGTCCATCGGCGACCACTACGCCATACGGATGCGCCTCATCTGCCTCGCGGCGGGCGTGCTGCTCGTGTTCGTGATCAACCGCCTCGTCATGCCCACGAGCGACCGCACGCTCTTCCTCGCGAACGTGCACGAGGGTTTCGCCCTCATCGCGCGCTACTGGGGGCTGCTGCGCTTCGCCCTGCATGAGCGGGTGGACACGGTGACGTCGAGCGAGGAGCTGCTCCATATCCAGATGATCCATACGCAGGCGATGGCCTACGCGCGGGCGCTGCCCGAGGACACGCCCGCGGAGCGCGAGCAGCGCAAGGACATCGTACGCGTGCTCTTCTGCCAATGGGGGCTCGTATGCGAGATGGAGCAGCTGAGCTTCCTCATCCGCCTGCACGCGTTCGGCGCGGACACGTGCCCGAAGCTCGAGCAGTTCATGCAGGCCGCGCAGGAGAGCTGCGACCCCTTCGTGGTGGACGGGCCGCTCGATGCGGCGAAGGAGCTCGTGGCGGGCATTGCCGAGGAGGACCTGCGCTACGTGCTCGAGCAGTACCTCAAGCGCGCGGACACGCTCGCGGTGGCTGCGGCGAAGGTGCCCGAGCTCGTATCCGGGCGGCCTGGCTACCGCGAGGAGGTCGCCGAGGTGAAGTAGGGCGAGGCTACTCCCCATAGAATCGAGCATTTTGCTAAATCCGCCGCGTTTTGGCAGAATCTAGGGCGGTGGCGCGCCCGACACGATTCCGCGTTCCGTGCGCGCTGAATAGCAGCCCGCAGTCGATGGGGGAGACCCGATGGACAAGGCCGAGACGCGCATGGCGATACGCCACGCGGTGATTGCCGAGATGCAGACGACGGACATTCCCGATATCAGCATCACGAGCCTGTGCGCCCGTGCAAAGGTGTCGCGCTCGACGTTCTATCGGTACTACGATTCGGTCGACGCGGTGGTGAAGCAGACCGAGAACGAGCTCATCGAGTCCCTGCGCCGGACATCGCGCTTCGATGCCGCGCCCTTCGCGGCGGGCGACCCAGCACCCTTGCAGGTGAGCGCGGGCGACCTCTTGCGCGCCGAGATCCTGTACGAGGCTCGCGAGTTCATCGTCGCGGTGACCGGTATCCACGGTGATCCCTCCTTCGCCACGAAGGCAGCGAACCTCGTCTTCGACAACATTCAAGTGACGCTGAGCCCCCGCTTCTCCGCGCTTCCCAACAGCGACTTCCTCTTTGAGTTCCTCAAGGCGGGCATGTTCAGCATCGTGAGTCACTGGCTCAACCGCCGCCCCGACCTCACGCCGCAGGAGATGTGCGGGGTCATGGAGGAGTTCTACGCGAACATCCGCAAGATGCTCTCCTGAGCGTGCCGGGTGCGCCGCGTCACGGCGGCCAACGCTGGCCGCCCCGCGCGACGGTGACACAGACCGCGCCTAAGTGTCGCAGCCCTCGCAACACATCGGCGGGGGCTGCTCTGTATCCGCCACCCTCCCGGAAATACCTTGGAATCACGTTCAAACGCCGTGTTTGGCACGTGACCCAAGGGGAGGACAGCCGTGGCAGATTTCATGTCAGACATTATCGCGCGGGCGGCGGAGACGCCGCGCCGCATCGGGCTTTCCGAGGTGGAGAGCCCGGACGTGCTGCGCCTGGCGCAGCGCATCGTGGAGACCGAGATCGGCGTCCCGGTGCTCGTGGGCGACGCCGCCGCATCGCGTGCGGTCGCCGCGGAGGCGGGCGTCTCCACCGAGGGCTTCGAGTACGTCGATAACGCCGACGAGGCGGTCGTGAGCGCCATCGTCGAGCGCTACACGGCGGCGTACGACGATTTCTCCCAGAAGGCGTGCACGCGCCGGGCGAAGGACAACCTGCTCTGCGCCATGCTCCTGCTCAAGCTCGGCGACGTGGACGGCGTCGCGTCGGGCAAGGAGTGCCCCACGGGCGATGTCGTCGCAGCCGCCATGGGCATCGTGGGCCTCGCGGAGGGCGTCGCCTCGCCCTCGAGCTTGGGCATCGCCGAGATCCCCGGGTTCGAGGGGCCGCAGGGGGAGTTCCTCGGCCTCGCCGACTGCGCCATCACCGTGCAGCCGGGCGTCGAGGAGCTCGCGGGCATCGCGATCGCCTCGGCCGACACCGCCGCGACCCTCCTGGGCTGGGAGCCCCGCGTCGCGCTCCTCTCGTTCTCCACGATGGGCAGCGCGCAGCACGAGTCGCTCGAGACGGTGCGCGCTGCGGTCGAGCGCGTGCATGAGCTCCGCCCGGACCTCAAGTGCGACGGCGAGCTCCAGCTCGATGCCGCCATCATGCCCGCGGTGGCGGAGCACAAGGTGAAGCGCCCGAGCGAGGTCGCCGGGCGGGCGAACATCCTCATCTTCCCCAACCTCCATGCCGGCAACATCGGCGTCAAGCTCGTGCAGATCTTCGGCCATGCGAACGCCTACGGCCCGGTGCTCCAGGGCTTCGCCAAGCCCGTGTGCGACTTCTCGCGCAGCGCCCCCGTGGACGAGATGCTCGGCAACGTCGCCATGCTCGTCGTGCGCGCGGCGGCGCAGGAAGCGGGTGAGTAGCATGGAGCGGGCATATCGCATCCTGGTCATCAACCCCGGTTCCACCTCCACGAAGGTGGGCGTGTTCGAGGGCGACCGCTCGGTCTTCACCAAGACCGTCGACCACGACGCCGCCAAGCTGGCGGAGTTCCCGGACGTCTCCTCCCAGCTCCCGTACCGCCGCGAGACGATCCTCGCTGCGCTCGAGGAGAACGACATCGACCTTGCGACCATCGACGCCTTCGTGGGGCGCGGCGGCGGCCTCATGCCCGTCGAGGGCGGCACCTACGAGGTGAACGAGACGATGCTCGAGCACGCGCGCGCCGGCGCGAACGGCGTGCAGCACCCCGCGCAGCTCGGCAGCCAGCTTGCGCACGAGCTCGCGAGCGCCTACGGCAAGCGGGCGTTCGTGGTCAACCCGCCGGACACGGACGAGCTGTGCGACGAGGCGCGCATGACGGGCATCAAGGGCGTCTACCGCCACGTGCACCTGCATGCGCTCAACCTCAAGGAGACGGCCATCCGCCATGCGGCCTCCCAGGGGAAGCGCTACGAGGACTGCAACTTCATCGTGTGCCATATCGGCGGCGGCATCTCCATTTCCGCGCACCGTGCCGGCAAGATGATCGACGGCTACGACATCGTGGGCGGCGAGGGCATGATGGCGCCCACGCGCTGCGGCGGCGTGCCCGTGGTGGAGGTGCTTGACTACCTCGAGGCCGGCCACAGCGTGGACGAGGTGCGGCGCCTGTGCATGAAGTCGGGCGGGTTCGTGAGCCTGCTCGGCACCTCGGACGCCCGCGAGGTGACCGCGCGCGCCCAGGCGGGCGACGCGGCGGCCGAGCGCGCGTGGAGCACCATGCTCTACCAGATCACCCGGAGCATCGCCGCGATGGCGGGCGTGCTCGAGGGGAAGGTCGACGGCATCCTGCTGGGCGGCGGGATGGTGCACGACGCCGGCCTCGTGGCGCACATCGAGCGCACGTGCGGCTGGATCGCCCCCGTGAGCGCGTATCCGGGCGAGTTCGAGCTCGAGGCCATGGCATCCGGCGCCGTGCGCGTGCTCGCAGGCGAGGAGGAGCCCAAGGTCTACACCGGGGTGCCGGTGTTCCAGGGCTTCGAGGGGTGAGGCTCCGCGCCCACCCCTGGGACAGGGCGTCCCGCGCGGTGCGACACATGCGCCCGATGTGTTCCAGGCCATGGCACAGGCAGCAGGGTTTCGCTCTTAAAGCGCTGGTAGCCAGCGCGTAACGTATCAATCAAGCAACGGGAAGGGTCCCGAGGCGAACAGGTAAGGAAGGTGGAATATGGTACACGGGAAGCTTGGCAAGCTCAGCCGGAGCGTCTCCATCATCGGTGTCGGCGCGACGCCGTTCATGAACATCAACGAGGATCCGGATCTGCTGGGCCTCACGGAGGGCGATTGCTTCGGCTACGCCGCCCTCAAGGCCATGGAGGACGCCGGCCTCGAGCCGCGCGACGTCGAGTACTTCTATCACGGCTCCGCGAACCCCAAGATGTTCAACGACGCGGTGACCCCCGCCATGCAGGTGGCCGAGTGGTTCGGCATGCGCGGCCGCGGTTCGGTGCACCACTCCGAGGCGTGCGCGACCGGCTACGTCGCCCTCGAGCAGGCCGTCATGGCGGTCGCTTCCGGCGCACACGACATCGTGCTCTCCGGCGGCGTGGAGATGGCCACGGGCCTGCCCGACGGCAAGAAGCCCGCGTGCTTCCGTCGCCCCATGACCACCGAGGACATCTGGCCCGACCTCGACGCCATCATCGACCGCGCCTACACGCGCTACCTCGGCGGCGGCGCCATCGGCCAGGACGACTGGATCGACGTGTACCGCAAGGAGTACGGCCTCACCGCCGAGCAGGTGGACGACGTGCTCAACATGATGTCCTACCAGGGACGCCGCGCCGCGGCGCTCAACCCGCTCGCCCTCGAGCGCGAGCCCTTCGAGGACATCGCCAAGCGCTTCGGCTTCGATGACCCCATGGATTACCTGCGCTCGCCGTTCAACCCGCACACCACGCAGTACCTGCGCGTGACCGGCAACGCCCCCAGCGCGGACGGCGCGGCGTGCTTCATCGTCTGCCCGACCGAGATGGCCAAGCAGTTCAACAAGACCCCCATCGAGGTGCTCGGCGTCTCCGCCTCCTGCCTCGAGAGCGCCCGCCCGCACCTCGAGCGCGACGCCACCGCCGAGGCGGCCAAGCAGATCTACGAGCTCACGGGCATCAAGCCCGAGGACATCGACCTGCTCCTCGTGAACGACTTCATCCTCTCCTCGCAGCTGCTCGCGGCCGAGGAAGTGGGCTACCTGCCGCGCGGCGAGGGCTGGAAGTACGTCATGGAGGGCCGCACCGCCTTCGACGGCGACCGTCCCATCAACACGAACGGCGGCCGCACCTCCTATGGCCACGCCTTCGGCGCCTCGGGTGCCGCCGACGTCTACGAGGCCGTCATCCAGATGCGCGGCGAGGCTGGCGCGCACCAGGTCAAGAAGCTTCCGAAGACCGCCATGCTGCGCGGCTTCGGCGGCGGCCAGAACGTCCGCATCGCTGTCCTCCGCACCGTCGACGAGTAAAGGAGTGTTGTACAAATGGCGCTTACGCTTGAACGCAACGTCCTCAAGTTCTACCAGGGGCTTGAGCAGGGCATCATCTATGGCCGCAAGTGCACCGAGTGCGGTGCCGTGGAGTTCCCGCCGCATTACGCGTGCAACGAGTGCGGCTATCACGAGACGGAGTGGGTCGAGCTTTCCGGCAAGGGCGTGCTCAAGAGCGTGATCCTTCCCGTGTCGCTCAACGCCGACAACAAGCTCGCCGCCATCGGCGACTACTGCTTCGGCATCGTCCAGCTCGAGGAGGGCTGCGAGTTCAACTCCACGATCTTCGGCGTGAATGCCGAGAACGCGGACGCCATCCGCGCGAAGCTCCCCGTGCCCGTGCATGCGAAGTTCGTGCCCATGGACGGCTACACGACGCTCCTCTTCGAGGTCGACAAGGACGCGCTGTAAGCCTTCGGCCCCACCGATCACCCCGTTGCGCGGGGGCGCGTCCCGTCTCCTCTCGCACCCCCGCGCCCATCTCGCGGCAGCGTTGCCGCACCGACCACATCGCAAACCTTCTTCCAGATAGGAGTACATCATGACCAAGGACGAGATCATCGCCAAGCTCATCGAGGACGCCGCCATCGTCTACAAGGCCGACGCCTCCACGCTCGCCGCCGACACCGACATCTCCGCGACCCTCGGCACCAACTCGCTCAACCGCATGGGCATGTGCGCCATGATCGAGAATCACTTCGACGTGGTGATCCCGCTCGCCGAGTTCGGCACGTACAAGACGTTCCAGGACCTCGCCGACATGATCGCCGAGCAGGACGCGTAAGCGCGCGTTTTCGAAAGGGACTACCATGGCTCTCAAGATCTCGAAGGAGCAGGTCCGCGCGCTCGTGGGCTTCTACTCCGGCACGTTCACCATCATGAGCATCCTCGTCCCGGTGCCGATCCTCGGCGCCGTGGCCCAGGCGTTCCCCGACACGCCCGCCATGCTCATCCAGATGCTCGTCTCCTGCTCGTCGTTCGCCGCCATTGCGGGCAGCTTCGTGTTCGCCCGCCTCGCGCGCTACATGTACCGCCGCACGGGCATGCTCATCTCCACGGCGATCTACCTCGTGGGCCTGCTGCCCGTCGCGTTCCATGACAGCATCTACCCGGCGCTCTTCGCCGCCATCGCCGTCGGCTTCGCCATGGGCGGCGTGCAGAACACCGTCGGCGCCATGATCACCGACTACTTCGAGGGCGACTCGCGCGGCCTGCTCTTCGGCCTGTGCTCGGTGTTCGTCGGCCTCGGCGGCACGCTCTACACCATGGTGGCCGGGCGCCTGGGCGCCGAGAACTGGTGGATGGCTTACTACACCTATCTCATCATCGCGGTCGTGCTCGTGGTCATGTTCATCGTCCTGCCCAAGGGCAAGAAGGAGGTCGCCGAGACCGGTAAGACCCAGCGCGCCCGCATCCCGCGCGAGGTCATCGTCGTCTCCCTCATGGTGTTCTTCTACTTCTCCTGCAACCAGGTTTTCAGCAACAACATCTCGATGTTCCTGGCTCAGACCGGCTTGGGCGACACGGTCATGTCCGGTAACGTCTCGTCGGTCAACACGCTCGTGGGCGCCATCGGCGGCCTGCTCGTGATCCCCGTGCACCGTCTCTTCAAGCGCCAGACGCTCACGGTGAACGCCATCCTCGGCGCCATCGGCGCGGTGCTCATCTTCACCGCGGGCAGCATCATGCCCGTCTTCGCCGGCGCGTTCGCGATGTCGTTCGCCTATGCCGTGTACAACGCGATCAGCTCGCAGTACGTCTCCGAGGCGTCCGACACCGTGGGCATGGCGTTCAACCTCGCCATCCTGAACTCCTCCGGCTCGCTCGGCAATTTCTTCTCGCCCATGATGATCGGCGGCGTGGCGGGCGCCTTCGGTGGCACCGCGGCCGATTCCTTCATGGTGTGCGCTGGGCTCGCCGCGATCGTCGGTGTTGTCTCTGCCGTGTACTTTGCTAAGGTGAAGAGCCCCAAGGCTGCTTCCACCGAGACCGAGGTTCAGGCCGGATAGGCTGTGAGCTGCGCAAATGGTACGCTAATGTGAAATAAGAGTCGGCGGGGGTACATGCATGCCCCGCCGACTTTTTTGATTGGTGTTGATTATCTTGATGGATGCACAGAACAAGCCGGCTGTCACCTATCGCTACTGGCGCGCCTGGCCGCTCATCCTCTGCTCACTCATGTGCTACGTCCTCACCGGCGTGGTGTCGAGCATCGTGAACGTGGCCTCCGTGCTCTTCGAGGCGGACCGCGGCTGGGATGCCGCGCTGCTCACGGGCGGGATGTCCGTCGCGTCGTTCATCAACGTCGTTACCGGCTACATCGCCGGGCGCATGGCGTCGCGCCGCTCGGCCAAGCCGGTCTGCATCGCCTGGGGCGTGATGTTCATCGCCGGCGTGCTCGCCATGGGTATATCGACGCAGGTGGGCGTGTTCGTGGTGGCAATGTGCCTCGCGAACGCCGCCGCGTCCGCGTGGGGCTACAACACCATGCCCGTGCCCATCACGCGATGGTTCCCCACCCGCAAGGGGACGGTGCAGGGCTTCGCGTCCATGGGCATCTTGCTGGGGTCCGTGTCCTCGATGGTGTATACCTGGGCGTATCGCACCCTGGGGCCCGCGCTCTCCACGGTGCCGTTCGTGGTCTTCGCGCTCGTGGCGCTCGTGCTGCTCATGGCGCTCATCTCCGACTGGCCGGAGCAGCGCGGGTTCGCGCCCGACACGATGGAGCGCTGCGCGCCGGTGGCGGATCCCGCGAGCGCGGAGCTTGCGGAGGATGCGGAGCTGGCGGCGGAGGCGGGCGCGACGGAAGCTGCGGAGGCGGGCGCGCCTGCCGCGACGGCGGAGCTCGAGGAGGCGGACGCCGCACGGCACGCCCCCGCGGCGAGCGAGATCAGGCGCTTCTTCGCGAACCCCGTGTTCGTGCTGCTCACCATCGTGCTCGGCCTGCAGCTCGTGTTCTCCGGCGGCATCATGGTGCAGCTCGTGCCGCGGCTCATCGAGGTGGGCTTCACGCTCGACCAGAGCACGCTCATCATGACGTTCACGTCGTTCCTCGCCTGCGCGGGCAGCTTCGGGGCGGGCATCATCGGCGACCGCTTCGGCGCGAAGGCGGGCGTGGTGCTCACGTTCATCCTGGGCGCGGTCGGCGTCGTGCTCAACCTCGTGCCCAACGAGGCCGTCGCCATCCTCGGCGTGGTCTGCATCGGCTGCGTGGTGGGCAGCGCGGACAACTGGCCGGTCAACATCTGCGCCGAGCTCTTCGACCGCAGGATGTTCTCCCAGGTGTTCGGCGTGATGTTCCCCACGATCCAGCTGGTGGGGGCGATAGGTCCCGCGCTCGTCGCGCAAGTGGCGCAGGCCTTCGGCGGCTACCAAGCGGCGTACGTGCTGCTTGCCGTGCTCATGGTGGTCGGCGCGGTCGCGTTCCCGCCGCTCATGCGAATCGTCCAGAACCGCGCGTGCGCGGATAACCCGCGGCGCGATGTAAAAACACCCCAGGGGTAATTTTACATGTGCCTTCCCCTTGATTTCGAACATATGTTCTAGTATGCTGATGCCAGCAGACGCAAGGGGAGGGCTCGCTCATGGCATACGATTTCAAGCGCGCGTTTCGCGACCTGTACCAGCCCAAAGAGCAACCGGCGATCATCGATGTCCCGGCGATGAGCTTCGTCGCCGTCGCGGGGACGGGCGATCCCAACGAGCAGGATGGTGCCTACCAAGCGGCGCTCGCCCTGCTCTATGCGTTTTCGTATACCGTGAAGATGACCAAGAAGGGCGCGTGGCAGCCCGAGGGATATTTCGACTTCGTGGTGCCCCCGCTCGAGGGATTGTGGTGGACGGGTGTCGGCGCGTTCGACGGTGCGCGCATCGGCAACAAGCAGGCGCTCTCGTGGGTGTCGCTCATCCGGCAGCCGGATTTCGTCACGCCCGAGGTGTTCGGACGCGTGTGCGAGCTGGTCGCCCAGAAGAAGCCGGAGCTGGCGGGCGCGCTCGAAGCGGGGCGGCTGCGCCTGGTCCGGTTTGCCGAGGGGCGCTGCGCCCAGGTTTTGCATAAGGGATCGTACGACAGCGAGTCGGCGACGATCGAGAAGCTCTCCGCGTTCGTCGAAGGGGAAGGGTTCGTACCCGACATCGCATCGGGCGGGGAATCACCCGCAGGCCACGCCGCGACGGAGGCGTTCGATGCCAAGACGATGCTCGATGCGCTCGATGTGGACGGGGCGGTTCCCGCGGTGCGCCTTCATCACGAGATCTATCTCGGTGACCCGCGGCGCACCAAGCCCGAGCAGCTCAAAACGGTGATTCGGCACCCCGTGCGCGAACCCTAGCGGGGTGCGGCGCTACGCCTCACCCGGGTGCGACCCGGTGCAATCGGGCGCGCGTTGCGCTAAGCTAGTGCACCTTGCACGGATGATCGCCGGGCGCCGTGCGCGCCCGCGCTGCCCGGGCTCGCGCCCGGATCTCAAACCAGAAAGGCACCGCCTCATGGACATCATCGCCACGCTCGCCGCTGAGCTCGGCCTCAAGCCGACTGCCGTCCAAGCCGCCGTCGAGCTCATCGACGAGGGCAACACCATCCCGTTCATCGCCCGCTACCGCAAGGAGGCCACGGGCGGCATGGACGACGTCGCGCTGCGCGCCCTCGATGACCGCCTGACCTACCTGCGCAACCTCGAGCAGCGCAAGGAGGACGTCATCCTGCTCATCGGCGCGCAGGGCAAGCTCACGCCGGAGCTCGAGGCCGAGATCCGCGCCGCCACGCAGCTCCAGCGCGTGGAGGACCTCTACAAGCCGTATCGCAAGAAGCGCCAGACGCGTGCGCAGAAGGCGCGGGAGGCGGGGCTCGAGCCGCTCGCGAACATGATCATCATGCAGATCGCGCCCAAGGACGCCCAGACCCCGCTCGACATCGCCGCGGCCTACGTCACGCCCGAGGCCGCCGATGCCGGTTACAACACGCCCGAGAAGGCACTCGCCGGCGCGCAGGACATCGTGGCCGAGACGGTGGCGGAGGACGCCGAGAACGTCGCCGACCTGCGCTCCTTCACCGAGGGCACGGGCGAGATCGTGTCGGTTGCCGTGGATGCGACGGAGAAGACCCCGTATGAGCCCTACTATGACTTCTCCGAGCCGGCGCGCAAGATCCCCAACCACCGCGTCCTCGCCATCGACCGCGGCGAGCGCGAGGGGAAGCTCCGCGTGCGCGTCGGGGTGGATACGGAGGCGGCCGTCGCCCGCCTGGGGAGCCGCTGGCCGCGCCGGCAGGGCCCCTTCGCGCCGGTGCTCGACGCCGCCATCGCCGACGGCTACAAGCGCCTCATGGCGCCTTCGCTCGAGCGCGAGCTGCGCGCTAAGCTCACCGTGCGCGCGCAGACGGAGGCGATCAAGGTGTTTGGCAAGAACCTGGAGAGCCTGCTCTCGGCCCGTCCGGTGCGCGGCGCCCGCGTCATCGCGCTCGACCCGGGCTACCGCACGGGCTGCAAGGTGGCGGTGCTCGACGAGACGGGCAAGCTGCTCGACCATGGCGTCGTGTACCCCACGCCGCCGCGCCGCGATGTCGCGGGCACGAAGCGCGAGCTCGCGCGTCTCGTCAAGCGCTACGACATCAACACCATCGTCATCGGCAACGGCACGGCGAGCCGCGAGACGGAGGAGGTCGTGTCCGAGTTCATCGCGGAGCAGGCGCCGGAGCTGCGCTACACCATCGTGAACGAGGCGGGTGCGTCCGTGTACTCGGCAAGCGAGCTCGCAAGCCGGGAGTACCCGGACCTCGATGTGACCACGCGCGGCGCCATGAGCCTGGGGCGCCGACTGCAAGATCCGCTCGCGGAGCTCGTGAAGATCCCGCCCCAGTCCATCGGCGTGGGCCAGTACCAGCATGACCTGGATCAGGCAGAGCTCGCGCGCACGCTCGGGCACGTGGTGGAGGACGTCGTGAACCGCGTGGGCGTGGATGCGAACACGGCGAGCGCGAGCCTGCTGGGCTACGTTTCCGGCATCACGCCCACCGTGGCGCGCAACATCGTGGCGTATCGCGAGGAGCACGGCGCGTTCACCGACCGCAAGCAGCTCAAGGAGGTGCCCAAGCTGG
Organism: Enorma timonensis; assembly: GCF_000321165.1. Classification (NCBI taxonomy): domain Bacteria; kingdom Bacillati; phylum Actinomycetota; class Coriobacteriia; order Coriobacteriales; family Coriobacteriaceae; genus Enorma; species Enorma timonensis. The sequence continues at coordinate 37,962 of NZ_CAPF01000040.1, read as the reverse complement.
GGCCGAAGGCATATGAGCAGTGCGCGGGGTTCCTCCGCATCGCGGGCGGCAAGAACCCGCTCGACGCGACGGCGGTGCATCCGGAGAGCTACGAGGTGGCCATGGGCGTGCTCGACCGTGCCGGGGTGACGGCGAAGGATCTCGCGGCGGGCGGCATCCCGGACATCGACCGCCGCGTGGGCAGCGTCTCGGCGCTCGCGGGCGAGCTCGGATGCGGCCTCATGACGCTCTTCGACATCATCGACGAGCTCAAGAAGCCCGGACGCGACCCGCGCGACGACGCGCCGGAGGTGGTGTTCAGCCGCGCGGCACTTTCCATTGACGATCTGCAACCCGGCATGGAGCTCACGGGCACCGTGCGCAACGTGGTCGATTTCGGCGCGTTCGTGGATGTGGGCGTGCACCAGGATGGCCTCGTGCACATCTCCAAGCTCGCGCGCCGCTTCGTGAAGCACCCGAGCGACGTGGTCGCCGTGGGCGATACCGTGAAGGTGTGGGTCGAGAAGGTCGATCGCGAACGCGGGAAGATCTCGCTCACCATGGTGGAGGGCAAGTAGGCACGCGGCGCTGGCTTCGCGCGTGGAGCGATGAGGCGACGGGGGAGGAGTAGCCATGACGTGGCGTGAGTATGCACGGTATGCGCAGATGAGCGCCGAGGAACTCGCGCACGATTGCGAGGTCCAGGTGTTTCGCGCGAAGGGCCCGGGCGGGCAGGGCGTGAACACCACGGACTCCGCGGTGCGCATGACGCATGTCCCCACGGGCATCACCGTGACCGCGCGCGAGACGCGCAGCCAGTTTCAGAACCGCCAGCTCTGCCTGCAGAAGCTCGTGCGGATCATCAAGGGCCGCGCCCAGCCCCCGCGTGTGCGCAAGAAGACGAAGGTGCCCAAGGCCGCCCGCGAGCGCCGGCTCGCCGACAAGCGCCATCGCTCCGAGCTCAAGCGCTCGCGGGGTGCGTGCGGCGGCGAGTGGTAGCCTGGGGTGAGTTGTAGGGCTACCGTTTGCGAGGTGGAGCCATGTGCATGAGGATGTGCGCGCTGACGGCGGACGAAGCGCAGGAGGTGCTCGACGCGCGCCTGACGCCGGGTTCCCATGCGCTTGATGAGGTTGATGATTTCGCTGATGTGGCCGACGCGTATCCTGGCTCGACGGTTGCGGCCTATGAGCGCGCGGAGGATGGCGCGCTGGTGACCGTGTCGCTCACCTGGGGATTTCCCTTGAAGGATAAGCCGCATGCGGTGTTCAACACGCGCCTGGAGACCGCGCTGCAGCAGGCGCGCGAGGGGCGGGACATGTGGAGCTCCGCCATCCTGCATGGCCGGTGCGTGGTACCGGTGCGCGCGTTCTACGAGACGCATGGCAGCGAGCGCGTGAAAAGCGAGCGCACGGGTAAGATGGTGCGCAGGCAGTACCGGTTCCGTTTGCCCGGCGCGCGGGCGTTTTTGCTCGCGGGGATCTATGAGGACGGATGCCTCTCGATCGTCACCGTCGAGCCGAACGCCAGCGTGGCCCCGGTGCACAACCGCATGCCGCTCGTGCTCGGCCCGGGCGAGTCGAGCGTATGGCTCGGCCCGGACTTCGAGCGCCTCGCGAATCGCGACGGGATCGACCTGCAGGTGGAGCCGGAGCGGTAGGGGCTGCACGGCGGAAATGGCGCGCATCGCTCGGGCCTGAGGTAACGCGGCCGACTTTGATGTGATTTCTTGTGCAGCGGTGCCTTCTCCGAGGCGCTATCTGAAACCGTGCCCTTCCTACTCGAGCCACCAGTCAACATCCACCGAGGGTTGGTTGGGGACGGGTTCGTTTCAACCCATTCTGACAACAACGATCAGGCTTCATTGTCGTATCGTCGAGCCACTCTTGGTTCTGCCAGGGGCGGTTTTTTCAAGGAGCAAGCTATGGCAAGCACGCCTATCGTAGCCCGCGCACGTGGCGCCCACGGTACAGAAACGCATGGTGGGCACGAGCCCGACGGATGTGATGGGCGCTCGGGGTGACTGTAAAATGTGAGAAGGGCGTCGAGCTCTGCTTGGGTTGTTACCCGTCAAGTTCAGCGAGTAGTTCGAGCCCTTCCTCAGCGGTTATGCAGAAATCCCCCGCGTGCTTTTTGAGCATGTCGTCGTGGGTCATGAGGAAGCTCGCGCCAACGGCGTCGAGCGCCGCGAGGACGAGATCATCCTCGAAATCGTCGTGGACGCGCTTGTAGGTGAACGCGCCAAGCACCTCCGTGTGGCCGATGGGTGCGACGAGGGCTTTTTCGAGCACACTGCGTACACATCCCCAAGATACCTCGCGCGCCGCAGCGGCGATGTCGGGCGTGATGTCCTTCCCGGCGCGCCGTGCATCGAGCTTCATGAGACTTGCCAGCTGATACGCCAGATCCTTGAGTGAGAGCGATGGGACATAGAGCGCGATGTCCTCGCGCCCGTACGCCATCGCTATAAATGTACTCACCGCATGGTGATGCGCGCCGCGCGCGAGGAAGTAGTCAAGCCAGATGTTGGTGTCGACGAGGATCTTGATAGGGGAGCGCACGTCCTTGCGCGGGGATCTTGTCATGCGATCCCCCATTTCTCAAGCTGCTCGGCTGCGGCAAGCTCGCGAAGCTCGTCGTAATCGATGTCACCGCCCACTGGTTCCTCGATGCCGACCTTCTGATAGAAGGACGAAACGATCAAGGCGCCCTTGGATGCGCGGTCGAGTGTGCCGCTGTCCGTCGCACCGGCATCTTGATCAGCGCGCAGCAGATGCGTCAAGGCGGGCGGGAGCGTGCCCTGCACGGTGGCGTATTCCCACAGCGCGCGCACGACCTGCGACGGCGTGTATCCAAGCTCGGCGATAACGGCGTTGCCGGATGCCTTGAGAGCGTAATCCATCCGGATGTTCATCTGCACGGCAGACATGTCAGCCTCCTGCTATACGAATCCTGAAATAAGTATAGCATGACAAAAGAGCTGTCACCGTTCTCGCATTTGAGAAGGAATGGTGCCAGATGCCTTTTATCATTCCTAGTTATCGACGATGCCGTGCATGCCAGGTGCTGGTGTGCAGGCATGCAAGCTGCTCAAGATTATTCAAAAGAGCAATCTAATTATGTCCGCACGGAGGGATATGGTTTCCTCAGTGACGATTTCCATTGGAAACGGAGGTGCGGAATATGGGGCTTGATGCGACTGTACGTTGCCGGTGTTTTGAAGAGGGAAAGCTCAAGCCAGGGCCGGTGCCCTATGATGACCTCTATATCGACGGAGAGGGCTATATCGCGTCTCGGAGGCTTGATGCGAGGCGCGCAGAGCTTGGACGCCGTCGCTTCGCCGCCCGCTATGGCGAACTTGAGAAGGCGTTCTACGACTGGTCCGATCATTGTTGCGAACACGAAAACGGTGACTATGTAGCTGAATGGGTGAGCAACTGGGCGGGTGTTGCGGAGTTTGAGTCACGGGTCGAGGAAGTCGGTGGTGAGGCGGAGTTTCCTCTGCTGAGTCACATGCTCCCCCACGGAAATGGTGGCGTCTATCCGGTAGAGCTCGCGGAGGCAATACTCAAGGAACTCGATCGTTTTCTAGAGATAATCACCAACGTTGATGAGTAGGTGCTCGTTGATGCGGAGACCGAAGAAAAGATTTGGACGTCGACGCCAGGAAGCACATTCGCTTGGATGCGCGGTCCCTATGATGAGGTCGGCATGGCGGGCGGAAGGGTGTATTTCGAGCACGCTGGCGTTCCACGTGTTGAAACGACGCATTTCAAGCAGCGCCCTGTGGGCAAACCCGCTCCCAATGGCTACCAGCAGGTGTATATCACGTGCCTCGATACGGGAAAAGAGACGCTGACATTCGACGGTATCGGCGTTGAGGAGGGGAAGCGAGCGGAGCGCGAGTTCTACGTTACGTCGGAGAAAGCCCCCTTCCTGCGGGAGGGAAAGTACGGGACGGCGGAGCGGATCCGGCGACTGCTTCTCGCTTCGCTCGAGACCGGTAACCCCATAAGGTGGTGCTAGGGATGAAAGAGCCTCATATCGTTCCCGACAAGCCGTCGGTTCTCGTCCCATACCTGCACTATGAAGACAAGGATGCGTTCAATCGTCTTACGGCGTATAACAGGACAGTTCTTGGTAAGCGTCACGCTCGCCAGTGTGGTTGTTTCCACTGTGGGAGTCGGTTTCGAGCGGATGAGATCTCCGAGTGGATGCATGAGGAGGACGGTGATGACACGGCTCTGTGTCCATATTGCGGAACGGACGCTGTGGTTTACGGCACGGCGAAGTTCCCACTTTCTACCGCGTTGCTGTCGCAGCTGTATATGAGCTGGTTTGAAGAGGAGTATAGGGAGCGGCAGAAGCGCGCGTTGCTTATTCCGGATTATTCAAGCGAGAAGGCATTTCTCCAAAAAGGCATTCCGTTCTTGCTGAAAGACGAGCGATTCGTCCAGTTCGTCGACGAGATTGAGCTCAAGCCGGCGAAGATCTGGTATTACCTTCAAGGCTATCATGCTTTTGCCGGCGCACTTGCTAATTGTGCCGCCAAGTTCGAGGATAAGAACGATCGATGTCTTGTTAAGTTGCGCGCTTTCACAGATGTGGATGGCTGCCCCCGTGTTGATTTCACAAATACCAAGGAGGGCCATCTTCCTTTTGAGCCAAGCACAGAGGATGAGCTTCGGCGCGTGTGCACACTTATACAACAATATGGCAAAGAGTTGCACGGGGTGATAGAAGACCGAGCAACGAGGAAGATGAAGCTTTATGTCGCACGAGAAAAAGTATGATTTGCCCTACTGTTTTTGGGGCGTGGTGGCGAACGTGGTTGATGAAAACCCCTATGGGGAGAGTAAGGTTATACGCCACGGAGTAAAGTATTTCCGTGCCAATCAGCATGTATATTGCTTTCCGCCCGGTTGGGGTGACGGATTTGAACGATTGTATGTTCTCGGAAGAAGACGTGGTCGACACGGGCTCATATGCGTGATAATGCCCGCCTCTCAGCTTAAGAACTTCCGGGCTGAGAAGATATATTCACCACCCGTGATTAAAAAGATATTAGAGGCCAGTCGTGCGGGCAAGCTGAGCTATATGGCGCCTTGGTATATGAGGAACGTTGACCGCAGGGAGGTAGAATGGCTCGCCGCGGTCCTCAATGAAAAGGGTGCGAACAGCACGTGCTCGCACCCCGCGCCCCATCAGACCGCCTGACTGACGCTCCGCTAGCGCGGTTGACCATAACGGCCACCGGCTCCTAACCGGCAAAGAACTGTAATCAGTATACACATACCCTATGGCCGAAGAGCTCGCGGAGTTATTACGACATGCTCGAGTGGTACGTCACCGCCGTCGAACCCACTGACCCGCGGCTTACGCGCGATACTCGCGCGCTCGAGAACCTCATGAAGCTTATGAACGCAAAAGAGGAATGGTCGATTGCGCGTGGGTGGATCATAACATACGGCGTGCTGGATAGAGAGGGGTTGCTGAGCTAGGGGGCGCGGTGAAGGCACGCCATAGTGATGTGGCGACATGAGAGACTCGCGGGAATCCTCTTGATACCAAAGATTATTCTGAATAGAATAATTCTAGATAGAATAATCTATGTGAAATTGATTCATTGTGACGGGAGGCAACAATGCGCGCCTTTGTAGATCGAGAACGTGAACTACAGACCCTTGAGCGCGAATACGCCCGGAGGGAAGCTTCCTTCGTGGTGGTTTATGGCAGGCGCCGTGTGGGAAAGACTGAGCTCATCTCGCGTTTCATTCAGGACAAGCTTGCACTGTACTACCTCGCGACGGAGGAGCCCGAGCTCCAAAACCTCGAGAGCTTCCAAGCACTTGCGGCGGATTTCTTAGGGAGCGACTTGTTGCGTTCTGCTCACATCAAGCGTTGGGAAGACATCTTCCGAGAGCTTGTCCGCACGCACGATGCGACGCGCGAGCGCGCGGTGATCGTTATCGACGAGTTTCAGTATCTCGGCAAGGCAAACCCGGCCTACCCCTCGATATTCCAGCGCATTTGGGACACGATGCTCAAAGATGCAAACGTCATGCTCATCCTCTGCGGGTCGCTCATCTCGCTCATGAAAGATCAGGTGTTGTCCGAGGAAAGCCCGTTGTACGGGCGTCGGACGGCGCAGATCCGGATGGGGCAGATCACATTTTCGCATTACCGAGAGTTCCTTCCGGGGCACACGATGCGCGAGCTTGTGGAACGCTATGCCGTGACCGGTGGGGTGCCCAAGTACATCGAGCTGTTCGAAGACCAAGATGATGTCTTCGCGGCGATTTCTGAGAACGTGCTCGACCGCAACGGGTTTCTCTATGACGAGCCGAACTTCCTGTTGAGCCGTGAAGTCCCCGATGTGGGCACGTACTTTGCGCTCATCCGCGCGATCGCGGGCGGCGCGCGCCGGCCGAGTGAGATATCGCGCGCATTCGGCATGAAGCAGACGAGCCTGAACAAGTATCTCAAGACGCTCATCGACCTGGATGTTTTGGAGCGTGAAGTGCCGGTAACGGAGAGTAACCCTGGTAAGAGCAAGAAGAGCCTGTACAACATCAAGGACAACTTCCTCCAGTTCTGGTTCAAGTTCGTGCTGCCCAATCTGAGTTACCTGGAAACTGGGCGAACAGCTGCGGTCGAGCGACGCATCCGTGAGCATTTCATCGATAGTCACGTTGCGTTCGTGTACGAGGGTGTTTGTCGGGAGCGACTATGGGACATGGCCGATTCCGGGGTGTTGGGATTCGTGCCCGAGCGCGTCGGCCGCTGGTGGTCGGGCGGCGACGAGATCGATGTTGTCGGCTTGAGTGCCGCCGAGAAGTGTGCCGTATGGGGTGAGTGCAAGTTCTGGAAGGATCCGGCGGGTGCCAACGTCCTGCGCGATCTTGAGAACAAGGTGGCACGTGTGCCGTGGGAGCGGGACGGCCGAACGGACATATTTGTGCTTTTCAGCGTGAGCGGGTTCACCGATGGCCTGCATGAGCTTGCAAGCACTAGGGATGACGTGCTGTTGGTGGGGGACTGATAATCTGGTGTCAGGCACCAAATTATCAAGTTGTTCTTTGGAACGGAATGTGCACATCGAAAATGATCTCATTGCAGTAATTGCGTTTGAGCATTCGTTTTCGATGTAGCTCCTGCGCGACAACGCAGGGTTCGCGCCCTCTCCGACATGCCTTCATTTCGATATCGCGCGCACGGGTCACGCCCCGATATTCGCGTTTGCCTCCGTCGAATAGCCAATATCGTGCAAATTGGTCGGCGGTCGCTTCTTCGTCCCTGTGTTTGCTGGATGATTTGTTGAGCTTGAGCTGCGTCGTGGGAGCTCCATCGTTCAGGATATTCGGCGGGACACATATATCGCGTTACGTGCAGGCCGCCGTCGTCAAAGAAGATGATGCGTCCGCATTCGTTGCAAAGACAGGTCTTCGCTTTTTCGTCGGGGAGATAGGGTAGGCTGAAGAGCACCTCGCTCTCCATGCATTCATTCATGAGGTCGTCAGATACAAAGTAATGGATGGTTTCGATATCGTTGCCGCGGACGCAGCAAATAAGTGCCATGAGAGCTCCTTGAGGGCGATGAGCGCGTGTGCCGATCATTGTCTGTCATTACTTTACGGCTTGGGCTAGCGTTGCCTGCGGTAGGTTGGATGAGGCTCGTGATTGTTGTAATGCGTATGGAAAGGCATAGCAAGTTGCAGGGTTGTAGCAATGGATTTGTTGCCCCGAGTGGGTTGAAGACATATTGATTAAGTTATGTTAGAGCGAAAAACACGTTTGCAGAAGGCCTCTACAGATGAATGGCGTGTTTAAAGAGCATACGTTTCCGAAGTACAACGATGCGGACGTTATGAAGCCTCAGATGAACGGGCTTGATGATCCTACGATGCGCGACTTTACACTTCTTGACATATCTGCATTCGCGAAGGCCGAGTTTAAGGGGGAACGGTTCGAGGAAGAGTTCATCAATTCTTTTCTTAATGCTGCCATGGAACTTGCCAGAGCTGGCAGAAAGGCGGCTGACAAACCCGGGGTGTACGTATTCTATATGCATTCCTATGCATTACCAGTTCTTTACCTGGCAAGACATTGCATGGAGCTATCAATTAAGAGGGCAATTCGAAAATGTGGCTTCGAGCCGAAAAAGATTCACGGACTTAAGGAGCTCTGGAATTCTCTCGTGTCGAGATTTCCTAGGCAGAGGAATCGTGAGGATAGGAGAGTAATTAAAAACATGGGCAACTTCGTTGCCGCAATGGCGTCCGTAGACAACAACGGGATAAGCCTACGATATCCAAAAAACAAATCAGGGAGCTTTACGCAAGATAGGATGCATTTTGTGAACGGCGAGCAAGTCGCATCATATCTTGAGATGTTCGTTAGCCAACTAGAACTAGTTGATTTTGATTCAATAAGGCAAAGCTGATTTCAGCCATGGCGAGACGCATCGGGCAACTGATGCGTGCTCACGCAGTGAATATTAGTACGCGTTTTGGACTCGGAGTGATGTGCTGTGGGAACTGTGAAGTTTGCTAATAGCGAATTTTCTTCTCTATTAGCAAACTTTTGTGCTATACTCTGATCACGGTAACACCGAGCAACGCTCGGAGGTCCTATCCCAGACTTGGGTGGCAAGCAATTGCTGCCGTGGGACGCAGCTTGCTGAGTCCTATTTTACCTCGGTACACGGGGGCGCCCGCGCTGGGAAGCGCGGGCGCACAAGACGGGTGGATGCCTCTCAGATGCACCTCTCCTTTCTTTGGGACGTTGCATGTGCAACGGGAAAGGAGGTGTCGCAATGACGTTTTTGTTACCGCCGTCTGGAGGCAAACGTTCCGCCTCGCACCAGCGGGTGCGAGTGACGAACAAGAAGATGAAGCTCGTTGTTTTTCGAGCGCTTTTCAAGTTCGTCGAGTTTCTAGGCATGGTTCTTAAGGTCTTAATTGAGGCCAGGGACTTGTTTGAAAACTAGCGGTGCGGGAAATCCACCCGAACTTGAAGTATCGTCCCAAATGGGACTATCTGATATGGAGGGCGTGCATGATTGGCGAGACGCTTAGGCGGTTAAGGGGGATTTACGGTTATTCTGCACGGGAGATGAGCTCTTTACTTGGCATTTCAAGCAGTTATCTATCTGAAATAGAGAAAGGTAAGAAGGAGCCGTCGCTTGAGATCGTTAATCACTATGCTGAGATTTTTGGAATGCGCCCCTCATCTCTATTGCGTTTTTCCGAAGAGTATGATCGTGCGGAGTTCCACGAAGGGGGCCAAGAGTTTATTTCTAAGCTCATGGCAAAGCTTATCGATTCATTTTAGGTGGAAGAATGAGACCTTCAATTCCCCTCAATCAGTGCATGTTCTATAAGTGCAGGAGCAAAAAAGCTCTTGCAAGATGCCTGCTGCTTGATCTTCATCAACTCCAACGGCGTAGCGAATGGATACAATATCGAGTTCATGCCGAGCAAAAGGCCTCTGGCGGATTGAGGGTTATTTACGCTCCAGCCGACGAGCTGAAGTCGGTTCAAAAGGTAATCAAGTCTCGACTTCATCGAATCGAAGTTCCTTCTTGGGTTTATTCCGGGGTTAAAGGCCGCTGCCACATTGACAACGCCAAGCATCATGCGGGTAGTCGTTATTTTGTATTGTCGGATATTTCCTCATTTTATGAGAACTGCACAAGAGACGCCGTTTACCGCTTTTTTCGCGATGACCTTCTCTGCTCTCCTGATGTGGCATCTTTGTTGGCTGATTTGACAACTGTGAGAAACGCAGAGGGTAAGACCGTTAATCCAACTGGCAGCCCATGCAGCCAATTAATCGCATACTTCTCCTATCGGTCTATGTTTCACGAGATTGCCTCTATCGCAGATCGCTACGGCTGTAAATTCAGCCTCTATGTTGATGACCTAACCATTTCAAGTGAATCGCCAATTTCGAATCCAAGAAACCTCATGAAACAAGTTGCCAAATCCCTAAGGGCGTATGGACATAGGGTCAAATGGGAAAAGACCGGATACTTCGGAAAAAATCAGTTTAAGCTTGTCACGGGAGTTGCGATAGATCAGCAGGGCGAGTTAAACATTCCGAATCATTTGGGTGAGGCCGTAATCACCGGACTAAAGGAGACGCTCTCGGGCGATAGGAGTGAAATCGCCCCAACATTAGGACGAATTAACGCGGCTAGGCAAATTGACGGAAGGGTTTTTTCGGAAGCGAGGCGTCTTGTTGAGAATGCGCAGCGCTGTTTTTAAGAATGGACGATAGCGTTCAGGCTTTGACTACAAGGCAGTGGTGGTTGGCGGCGTCATAGTCCGAGTCTATGTGCCGTGCGATAATACAAAATGTTCATGGTGTGATTCGCTTAAGCTGCTAATTTGATTGGATGTGCGCATATGCCGACTCTCAACTGGATGGGCAAGGAGAAGGTGGTAAATCACCACCGTGACGTCCCATATCGCGTGCTTGAACGCGTGCCTGAGAAGGGCGTGCTCGACAGTCGTGGCTCGGACTGCGGGAACATGATCATCCACGGAGATAATCTCGAGGCGCTGAAGGCGCTGCTGCCCGAATACGAGGGCAGGGTCGACTGCATCTACATCGATCCACCGTACAACACCGGCAACGAGGGCTGGGTCTACAACGACAACGTGAACGACCCGCGCATAAGGAAGTGGCTTGGACAAGTTGTCGGTAAGGAGGGCGAGGACTTCTCCCGTCACGACAAGTGGCTGTGCATGATGTACCCAAGGCTTCAGCTGCTGAGGAGAATGCTGTCATCCACCGGTCTTATATTCATCAGCATTGACGATAATGAACAGGCAAATTTGAAGAGTGCATGTGATGAGATCTTCGGCGCTGATAACTTTCAGGGATGCATTCACTGGCGTCGGCGGCATAATCAGCCCAACGATAAGACTAAGTTAATTGGGTTGGTTGCAGAGTACATCCTGTGCTACTCAAAGTCTAAAAGGGCTCTCAAACAACTTATGGGATCCGAGAGCTACGGTAAAGTGGAAGTCACTGGCAAGTTTTCAAATCCAGATAACGATCCGCGTGGAGATTGGGCGTCAAAGCCTTGGAAGGCCGCTACGGGGCAGGGTGGCACAGCCTATGAAATTGTGGCGCCAGATGGCACCACGTTCAACGAGGTTTGGCTCGGCGGTAGAGACACCTTTGAGAACCTTCTTGAAGATAAGCGAATTTATTTTCCCAGGTCGCGCGGTGGCAAAGCGGGGTCTCCTCGCAAGAAGTACTATAAGAGCGAGCGAGTGGACGAGGGGCAGTGTGCGACAAATTGGTGGCCAAATGATGTCGCAGGCAGCAATCAAAATGCGACCGATGAGCTTGCGTCAATATTTCCCGAGCTTGATGGGAAAGCTTTCGACAATCCCAAGCCAGCCGAATTGATTTCAAGAATTGTCGGAATGTCGACACATAGAAATTCGATAGTACTTGACGCTTTTGCCGGCTCCGGTACGACGGGAGAGGCAGTGCTGAGGCAGAACCGCTCGGATGCTGGTAGTCGTAGTTTCATTCTGATTGAAATGGGCGATTACGCCGACGAGGTCACCGCCGAACGGGTGCGCCGCGTTATCACGGGATATGGTGAGGGCGCCAACGCCACCGAGCCAGTTGACTCCGGTTTCTCTTACCATAAGCTCGGTTCTGCGTTATTCCAGGGGGATGGGATGTTGAATCCTAAAGTAACACGCTCAGACCTGGCGCGTTACGTGTGGGCGACCGAGACGCGCAAGCCCTACGAGGATCTAACCTCTGAGCACCCCTATCTTCTTGGCGAGCATGCTCAGACTGTCTACTACCTTGCCTACGATCCTGGTGAGGAGACGACGCTCACCTACGATCTGCTGCGCGAACTCCCTCGAAAGGGCTCGCCGACCGTGATCTACGCCGACCGGTGCGCCATCGCGCCCGAGCGCCTGGACGAGATGGGCATCGTTTTCAAGCGCGTGCCCGATCAGATAGCGAGGATCTAGTCATGGAGCTCAAGCAGTACCAGAAGGACGTGCTCAAAGAGGTTGGGCGCTTCACCCATACTTACGCGCTGATGGGGGATGCCGCTACCGCATACGACGACTTCATGAACGCCATTGGCCTCACTCCGGGGAAGGACGGCGTCGCCCGCTACAGCGACGATCTCGGCGGCGCTCCGAAGGTATGCGTAAAGGTGCCGACGGGCGGTGGAAAGACCTTTATCGGCGCGTGCGCCATTGATGTGCTTTCCGAGGCACTGCCCTCGCACGACGATGTGGTGGTGTGGCTCGTACCGCGCCGAGAGATTCTAGCGCAGACGTTGCGAAACTTCCGGGATCCCGGGCACTTTCTGCGCATGCGGCTCGACCGTGATTTCGCTGGACGTGTGGAGGTGCTCGACAAGGAGGACGGCCTGCGCGGGCGCGGCTTTTCCGCTGCGACCGTGGGCGACCAGCTTACGCTCTTCGTGCTCTCATATGACTCGTTCAAGAACAAAGATGGAAGGCGGGCCTACGCGGAGAACTCCTCGCTCGCCGGCCTCACGGAGTGGCAGCATGCCGCCGGTACGTCTGTGGATGTGGAGGGCGCAGATGACACCGCGCTCATATCCGCGCTCGCCGGAACGAACCCAATCGTGATTGTGGACGAGAGCCACCATGCCAAATCAAAGCTCTCGCTCGACATGCTGCGCAATCTCAACCCGCGCTTCGTACTGGAGCTTACAGCGACGCCCGGCAAGGGCGCGAACGTTATCGCTCAGGCGACAGCGCGCCAGCTCAAGCGTGAGGAAATGGTGAAGCTGCCCGTGGTGGTCTACCGACGCCCTGACAAGCGGACGACCATTACCGATGCGGTAATGCTTCAGCGAAGGCTTGAGGCCATCGCTGAGCAGGACGAGAAGAGAACCGGGCGCTACATACGTCCCATCGTACTTTTCCAAGCAGAGCGACGCGGTGTTGAGGGCGCCGAGACCTACGCGAAGCTCAAGCAAAAGCTCGTTGAGGGCGGCATCCCCGAGGAGCAGATAGCCGTGCGTACGGGTGACGTCGACGAGATCGGCGGAGTCGACCTCATGAGCAGGGAGTGCCCCGTCCGCTTCATCATTACCGTGGAGGCGCTTGCGGAGGGCTGGGACTGCCCCTTCGCCTACGTGCTTGCTACCGTTGCCAACAAGAGCTCGCAGGTGAGCGTTGAACAGATCGTGGGTCGTGTGTTGAGGCAGCCGTACGCTACGCGCGCTGGAGCTCGCAGCCTCAACATTGCCTATGTGCTTACGGCGTCTGCGGATTTTGACGCAACGCTTGAACAGGTTGTGCGCGGTCTCAACGGCGTCGGCTTCTCACAGGAGGACGTAGAGGTAGCAGATGTTGATTCCGCCACAGGGCAGGGGCGGATTGACTTTTCGGCATCGGATGTTGAGAGCGGCAGTGAGGACGAAGGCGTACGTGATGATCTCAACCTCGACGGGTTAGACCTGCGCAGCGCTGCGGGCGGTTCCTGGCATGAAGCCGTTGAAGACATGCCTTCGATTGACAAAATCTTGGATGAGTCCGGCTCTCTCGAGGAGCGCTTTGAGCATGAGGTCGGCTCGCAGTCCGGTGAGATGCTTGGCGGCGGTTTAGGAGGAGGTGCCAACGTGTACCACATGCGTGCAAGCGTCGCGGAATCAGCCGAATCGATTTCGATTCCGCAGTTCTTTATCCATGTTGACGGAGGACTCTTCACCGACGATGACGTTTGGAAGCCGCTTGACCGCGAGGACCTGCTTGCGGACTTCAAGCTTTCGAAATATGGCATCGATGGGGTGAGCATCAATGCGACGGCGTTCTCTGACGCTCGCTCTATTGACCTCGCAGATGATTCGGATGAATACCGGATTCGCTGGCTTAGTGAAAGAGACAGGAAGAGCATGCGCGTGCTCTTCTCCACGATGAGCGACGAAGGGCAGCGCGAGAGCTTGCGGGCGATGGCGATCAAGATGATGTCGCCCCAGTTCAAGAACACCTTTGGAGAGGCTCAGATTTCCGCCTTCACTGCTCGTGTCATTGAGGACATGGATCAGCCGACCGTTGAGGCGTGCTTCGACAGCATTGCCAACACCGCGCGTGCCATCATGGATGCAATCAGGGGGATTGCAGACGAGTTCTGCGAGGATCGCTTCGATAAGATGCTCTCTTCTGGGGCTATCGAACTGCGCCCGGGCTACCACTTTCCGGAGGGGTTTGTACAGTCAAACCCCCTTACGAGTTACGACAAGCCGCTGTATGAGGCAGAGGACGGTAAGATTGACGGCTTCGAGCGGAGAATGGTGGAGTTGCTTGCCAATAGCCAGCGTATCGTGTGGTGGCATCGAGTGATTGAGCGCCGCAAAGGTGAGTTCAGCATCAACGGGTTTATCAACCACTATCCGGACTTCCTTGCCCTGCGCGATGATGGAGTGCTTATGGCTGTTGAGACCAAGGGCGAGCACCTAAAGAGCGAAGATGCCCTCCGGAAGCTTCGTTTGGGCACGCGCTGGGCAGACATGGCGGGCAACAGGTTCAAGTACTTCATGGTGTTCGATCGTGAGGCGCTGGATGAGCCCAACGCATTCACGCTGGCAGAGTTCGGGTCGGAGATACTGGGGTAAGGGAGGCGCTTGCCCATTGACTGCGCTTAAGGACGACAAGGAATTCCGGTCCCTTGATGATGCTCGCTGGGAAGACCTCTGTTATCTGCTATTCAAAGAGGAGTACGGGGGACTTCGTCGCGTCAATGGCAGTGGGGGTGACGATGGCATCGACGCCTATGTGGGCGACTTCGTAAACCCCAGCATTGTGTTCCAGTTCAAATTCTTCCCTAACGGGCTCGGAAAGAAGCAAGTCAGGCAAATTAAGAGCTCCCTAGAAACGGTACTCGAAAAACGACCTGGTATAGATAGGTGGATTCTGGTGAGCTCTGCTGATCCAACGCCTGACGCGCAACTCGCGTTGGACGGCCTCTTTGCCGAGCATTCGGGAGTTGAAATAGATTTCTTCGGCGAAAGTGAAATGAGGCACAAACTAATCAGGCGTCCAGCCGTGCGGAGGACATTCTACGACGATGGAATGGAGACTCTTAAAGGCGTTCTCTCCCTAGAGGGCATGGATCCTCTCAAGCGGGCTTCCGAAGGGGTGAGGATTTACAACGAGGCTGTCGTAGACGAGCGCCTCGTTGCCACCGTTACCACTGATGGGAAAACCACGATAATCGCCTATTCCCTCCATCCGGACTTTGCTGATTCGCCGCTCAAGTTCACAATGCGCCTTAAATCGAAGAAGGGTGTCGAAGCTTATAACAGCCTTGTGCGTCGCGGAATGCCTGCCGAATTGTCCGCCGAAGATGTAGAACTTGACATTTCCGACCTTCCTGGAGTCGGGGCGGACGAGGGCGAGCTCCAGCGGCTTGAGATTATTCCGCAGATTAATCCCCGGCCCTCTATGCTTCGGTTCTACGCATCTGAGGAGCTGGGCAATAGTCAGGCTCTGTTCGTGGAGCTCAGAACGACAAGCGAGGGAAGCGCGCATGTTGTCAGGTCGAATGCGATTCAGAAGAACGCTCCCGTCCGATTTGAAATAAATATACCCCTCGCAACGCGAGAAGACGGTGCTACTGGGACGCGGATCATCAACATCACGCCTCAGCTCATTGGGAATAAGGTGAGCGTCGCCCTCAAAGGGGCTAGATTTCTCGCACAGCTTTCCCAAACCAAAAGGCTTGGCATCTCCAACCCCGACGAAGAAGTTACCGACGCCATCTTTGCCACTCTTGGAGGCATTGACGAGGATGGTATTTGGGCGCATCAGCTTGAATACATTGAGGCGGTGGAGAGGGTCTGCCGATTCTTCGACATCGATCCCGCGATTGACGACAACCTGAATGACGAAGAGTTCTTCCTTTTCGTAATGCGCACTGCCGAGAGGATACGCACGCAGGGATCCGAACTTGATGGAACGACAACCTTTAGTCTCAGCGAGCTAAATCCCAACTTTATTCGCTCGGTAAATGGTAAGGAGGCAATCAGTCTTGTAGCGGACATGGATTGGTCGGGGTCTATGTTCGGAACCGAAGTCAACGCGAGAATTCGCATTGTAGCGAGCGGAGTCCCGACTGTCGAAAACGTCGGCGGCGACAAGTGGACCCTCGCCGTCAAGGGCAGCTATCGGTGTTTTATCGGAAAGAGCGAGGATGATTCGAAGACGGGGGGAGCGCCTCCTATCTTTCCGCACTTGGTTCGAGATTAATTGCGCTCCGATTGGTTGGGCGGGCGGTCTCCCCGCTCTTGTGCTGTGGCTCTTTCGGTCGTAGGGGGTTCACAGAAGGCGCGCGCGGGAACGAGGCGGCGACCTAGGGCGATTTCCTTCGCTCGCATATCGCGCTTGCTCAGGCGGAGCTGCTCAAGCACGGGCTAGATACGCGTGCTTGAAGACGGTGGGGTTTTCGTCGAGCGGTAAGCCCCATTCGAGCATGGCCGTTCGAATGTCGCCTGCACCGCTCGGGATGAAGGGCAAGGTCTGTGAGTCAGGGCGCGCGTTGTACAGCGGGTTGGGTGTCTTTATGTAGTGGATGGCGTGGCGATCCGTGCCACGCACGAAGTGCACCGGGCTTTCTCCGTCGTGAGCGAGCCGATTCTCGCGCACATACCTCGTCTTCTTTCCCTTGTCTGGCGCAGCCATTGTCCCATGCATACACTTTGTGACGCGCTGATAGCCTGCGCCCATATGTGAAATGCCCTCCATCACAGGGTTTTCCAATCCAAGAAACGAGGGACAATTCAAAATCTATTCCCGCGCCGATGAGGTATGCTTCAGTCGCGAAAGGAATCGCCGCCATTCCAGTCAGTTCTTTTCTCAAGGTAGAATGTCGCCATCGGTCATCTCGCTCTTAGGGGGAGCATCGTGTCCCAAGCAAAGTTCACCTGGATTCAGGCATATTCCGAAATCGCAAAAGCAATTAATAACTTGAATCGGGGCGAAGCCGAGCTCATCGATATTTTCTTGCGTGTGTTCAATGAGGAAGCGAACGGGTTAAAGTTCTCGTATAAAGATGGGGAGCCAGGCAAGGAGTCCGGCATCGACCCATTTACGTTCTTTGCCGCCTTCAATCGTGGATTGTCGAAAGTCAATCGCATTAAAGCAATTCGCCTTGTAATGGAGGAACTGGGCATAGGTGCTTCGCTCCCCTCGGATTTCGAAGGTGTTCCCACGGTCTACAACAAGAAGTCGTGGTTCTTTGCCGGAAAGGGAGAACGAGGGGCTAGCGATATTAACAATCTCTGGCTTCTATTCAAATCCGCGGCGGAGTTTGCCATTGAGTCCAACCAGAGTCACCGCTCTGCGTTTGTCGCAGCGTTCGATGTTGTGCGCGCGCAAAAATGCGTCACATGGAATATCACCATCGGTTTATTTTGGATGTTTCCAGATCAGTTCCTGTCGCTAGACAACAACAGTAGGGATTATCTCGCCACTAAGTATGGCATAAAGGTGCCGGGCGGATTGCACACCGGTGAGGAGTACCTCTCCCTCACGGATGCCGTAAGAGCTGCGACGAGCAAACCGTTTTATGAGATTTCCGCCGATGCCTACCATTGGAAACCCGCGACCGAGGAAGCACTGAAATCCGGCGATTTGAGCAATGCGTCGTCTCACGCGGAGCAAAACACTGACGAGGATTCCTCCATCCCAAGCGCACCAAAACAATACTGGTGGCTCACTGCCAACAGAAAGATTTGGTCGTTCTCTGAGATCACCGCAGGGGAGGAACAGAGCTACACTATTTACAACGAAAAGGGCAACCCCCGACGCATCTACAAGAACTTCCTGGATGCCCGCGCGGGCGATGTGGTCGTTGGCTATGAAGCTGCGCCGGTAAAGAAGGTCGTTGCCTTATGCGAGGTCTCAAGGCCTCAAGACGGCGAGCGCTTGTACTTCAAAAAGATCAGGGATCTCGATGCCCCAATTGCGCTCTCCGACATCAAGGCAGATCCCGTTCTCTCGCAGTGCGAGTTTTGCAAGAATCCCAATGGCAGCTTCTTCAAGTTGACGGAGGATGAATACCTACGGCTAGAAGAGATGTTTGACGAGGACGACGTGTCTCCGGTCCAAGCCTCGGCAAAGAGCTCCTACGATGATGACGAATTCCTCCATGATGTCTTCGTGTCCGAAGCTGATCTCACCTCTATGAAAGGCCTGCTTGAGCGTAAGAAGAACCTTATCTTGCAGGGTGCACCGGGCACCGGCAAGACCTTCGCCGCCAAACGCCTCGCATACGCCATGATGGGCGAGGAGGATGACTCGCGCATCGGCTTAGTGCAATTCCATCAGTCCTATACCTACGAGGACTTCGTTATCGGGTACCGTCCCAACGGCGAGGGCGGCTTCGATGTACAACCGGGCATCTTTGCGGACTTTTGCTCGCGCGCAGCGCGTGACAGCGGACGTAAATACTTTTTCATCATCGATGAGATCAACCGCGCGAACATCTCCAAAGTGTTTGGCGAGCTGCTCATGCCCATCGAGGCCGACCATCGTGGGGACTCCATCGAGCTCCCCATCGATCGCCGCCGGCTCGCCGTGCCGGACAATCTGTATATCATCGGCATGATGAACACGGCGGATCGCGGGTTAGCGCTCATCGACTACGCCCTTCGTCGACGTTTTGCGTTCTTCGACATGAAGCCCGCGCTCGATGCGCCCGGCTTCCAGGCGATGCTTCAAAAGACTAACAATAAGAAGCTCAGCGCGTTGGTCGACAAGGTGCGCGAGATTAACAAGGAGATAGAAAAGGACCCGGCGCTCGGAAAAGGATTCTGCATCGGGCATAGCTACTTCTGCGTGTCTGAAAGTATCACGGACGCGGACGTCCATGGCATCGCCCGCTTCGAGATCGAGCCGCTCATCGCCGAGTACTGGTTCGATGACCAGCAAAGAGTTCGCACGCTCACCGATAAGCTCGAGGGTGTGTTTAACGCATGAGCCGCGCCGAGGATGCGGTGGTCGTCAAGAACATCTACTACATGATGGCCTATGCCTTCAGAGCGATAGACATCGCCGATTTCAAGCGACTTGAAGTCGAGTCGTTCGGCAACGTGCTTGACCTGCTTGCGGCTATTCTGGCGGCTGGCTTGGATGCCCAGCGCCGCCGTGGGTTTGAACGTGAGTACCAATTGCGCGAAGAAGACCTTATGCGTGTGAGAGGGCGCATTGGCATGACGGAAACAATGCGGCTCCGTATGCGCCAGCGCCGGGAACTACATTGCGTTTTCGATGAGCGCACCGAGGATACCTATAAGAATCGGGTGTTGAGGACCACCGCGCTGTACCTGCTTCGTGCGCCGGAGGTGGATACGAGCCGCAAGCGGGATCTCAAGCGTTCGCTGGGGCTCATGCAAGACGTGTGCTTGCTCGACCCGCAGCGTATCGCTTGGGGATCGATGAGATACCACCGCAACAACCGGTCATACCAGTTTTTAATGAGCGTGTGCTATCTGGTGCTCCATGAGCTGCTGCTCAGAGACGAGGAGGGAAACGCGCGGCTTGCTGACGTTCTGAATGGCGAAGCGCTGCATCGGCTGTATGAAAAGTTCATCCTCGAGTACTTTCGCAAACACTGGAACTGGTTGGATCCTGCGGCGCGCGAGATCGACCGTGGAATCGGCGATACAGAGCCGGATTTTCTGCCGCGCATGCTTACGGACGTGACGCTAACCAACGGGGGCAAACGCCTGATCATCGATGCGAAATGCTATGGAACGATTCTGGGAACCCATTTCGATAAGGAGATTCTCTCTCCCGGAAATGTGAACCAGATCTTTTCGTACGTCATGCATGCGGCAGCTTCATTTGGCGGAGAGGTCTCGGGCATGCTGCTCTATGCGAAAACGGAGGGTGCGGAGCTCGAAAGCGAAAGCTGGTCTGAGCTGGGGCATGCCTACCACGTACGAACGCTCGATTTGAACCAGGATTGTGCTGGTATCGCCGCACAGCTTGACGCAGTTGCGGGGCTGCTTGGCTAAGGGGTAGACTCCAAAGCCCTCTCAAATCCGGAATGCGCTTCGGATTTGAGAGGGCTCTACAAAACGGGACGGCTCGCGTAGCCCCTTACCTATACATCACCAGCGTATGGAACCCCTCCATGCTGCCGGAGAGTCCCTGACCTTGGATTGAGTTGAACTTCACGTCCAGAATCTCGTAGCCGTCGTCCTGCATGGCGGAAATGATCGCGTCGATTTGCCCGGTGTACTTGTTCTCGCATTCGAACGTCTGGTTCAGGAACTTCGAGAAGCTGTTCAGCATCACAACGTGCACCTTGCCGTCCTTGGGCGCGAGGCTCGCGCGCACGGTGTCGTTGTATTGGAATATGCCATCGTTCCGATACTGCTGCGCCTTGTTTTCAAGCTTTTCCTCACGCGATCCGAAGATTCCCATGCCGTATCCTTTCGAACTACATGCGATAACGCGACGAAGCAACTTGTTCGTTTGTCTACCGCTCCAGCTTCCGCACAACCCTGATAGCGGGATCAACTTCGGCAGCGAACGCATCGAAATCTGACATCGAGCCGACGATGCTGCCGTAGTGGATGGGTACCACGGCCTGCGGGTGAAGCGTGTTCACAAACGCGGCAGCCTGATGCGGGTCGCATGTGTACGTTCCGCCGATGGGCACGAACGCCACATCGCACGCCACGCGCTCGTTATCCGGGTTCTGGTCGGTGTCGCCGGCTGCGTAGTAGCGCATGCTATTGACGGTGAGCACATATCCCAACCAGCCGTTTGCCCGCGGATGCATCCCCAGGCGCTCAGGCTCCACGTTGTAGGCACCCAACGCGTCGATCGCGATGCCCCGCAGTTCAAGATGCCCGCCAGCCTGCATAAAGTGCAAACCCGCTGCCTCGATCGTATTTGCGATGCCCGAGACCTCAGGCTCCATGCTCTTCGGAGCTACAAGCACGGTGTGCTTGCCGGCGACACGCGCGATGTCGTCCGGTGAGCAGTGGTCGTAGTGCGCGTGGGTGATGAGCACGATGTCCGCGTCGTGCGCCGCCTCATCACCGGTAAGGTGAAACGGATCGAGGTATATGGCGATGCCACTTTCGCTTTGGATGCGAATGGCGCTCTGCGTGAACACGCGAACATTCTCAAGATCGGCCATGGTGCCCTCCTTTGGAAGCGTTTTCTCATTCATACCCGCTTTGCGCGCGGCGTTGTGGGGCGGTCGCTTCGCGTTTTTGGGAAGTTGGACGCAAAATGTGGTGGTGGAATTCAGATATGCGCGATTGCCGCTCGCCGACGGTGCTTCTGAGCGAGGTCGCGGCGCGCAAAGGCCGACAAATTCCCGTAAAAGCGGCGCGATTTGGCTCAATGAGACGTTTTTGCGGGAGGAACGGTGCGTCAGGGTGATCTTGAGGCGTCTCCAATCGTGCATATCTGAACTGCACCACCATTTTTTAAGTAAGTTAGTTCAGAAATGCGCGACTGGCGGCCGCCGAAATTGTTTTTCGGAGGTTGCAGGTCGGCATCCGGACAGCGGTGATCAGTGGAATCCTGCGGAAACACCGCGGCCATCGTCCCGCCGGGCTGCAAACACGCGTCACGCCGACCCCGCGTGCATCCCACAGTGCCGTCCAATCGTGCATATCTGAAATAAGTTACTAGATTTTGCACCCAATCATGCGAAAACGAAGCGGCGGCATCGCGTGAAGTCGAATCATGCGATAATCGAGCGGGAAAAGCCACTATCAGATGCCGTGCGCCCCGCGAGCGCCGTGTCATACGAGGGGAGAACCCATGCGTATCGAATCCATCTACGACGAGTCGTTCCGCAGCTACGGCCGCGTGTGGTCGGATGTTCCGGCTGCGTTTACCGCGCCCGTCGCCCACACGCTCGCCGAGCATGCCCCCTGCCCGGAAGACGGCACGAAGTACGAGGCGAGCGCCGCTGCGCTTGAGGAGCTCGCGATCGCGCCCGCGCTCAAGGGCTTGCTCTTCGGCGGACGCCCGGCGCAGCTCGGCTGGTGCTGCGGGCACAACACGCACCTCAACTGCCTCGAGTATCACCGTTCGAGCGAATTCAACCTCGGCGCCAACGACTTCATCCTGCTGCTCGCAAAGCAAAGCCAGGTGAAGGGCATGGGCGCGGATGCCACGCTCGACACCTCGCTCGTGCGCGCCTTCCGCGTGCCGGCCGGCGTGCTCATCGAGGTTTTCGCAGATACGCTGCATTTCGCGCCCTGCCAGGCGGGCGACGAAGGTTTCCGCACGCTCATCGCGCTACCGGCGGGCACGAACGGCCCCCTGCCGGAGCTCGACCCCGAGCTCGCCGTCGCGGGCGACGCGCCGCTCCTCTGGGCTGCCGACAAGTGGCTCATCGCGCATGCAGAAAGCAAGCAGGCGGCAGCGGGCGCGCACGTCGGGCTCGTGGGCGAGAACATCGACATCGCCTCGGACATCGCCTAAGCGCTCCGAACGCGACGCGGCGCCGCCCGGCCGGCCCGCCCCGCGCCTCACGCTTCGTGCGTGAGTCAAATGAACCCGTCCCCAATGACTCAGAAGGGAAATACATGCCAAGCCTTGCGGAGGAAGTGGCCTCGCGCCGCACGTTCGCCATCATCTCGCACCCGGACGCGGGCAAGACCACGCTCACCGAGAAACTGCTGCTCTACACCGGCACCATCCAGAGCGCCGGCTCGGTGAAGGGCAAGTCGAGCGCCAAGCACGCGGTCTCGGACTGGATGGACATCGAGAAGCAGCGCGGCATCTCCGTCACCTCGTCGGTGCTGCAGTTCACCTACGACGGCTGCTGCGTGAACATCCTCGACACCCCGGGCCACCAGGACTTCTCCGAGGACACGTACCGCACGCTCATGGCGGCGGACGCGGCGGTCATGGTCATCGACGGCGCCAAGGGCGTCGAGGCGCAGACCGAGAAGCTCTTCAAGGTCTGCGCCCTGCGCGGCATCCCCATCTTCACGTTCGTGAACAAGCTCGACCGCGAGATCCGCGACCCCTTCGAGCTCATGGACGAGATCGAGACGGTGCTCGGCATCGGCACCTACCCCATGAACTGGCCGATCGGCTGCGGGCGCAACTTCCGCGGCGTCTTCGACCGCGCGAGCCGCCACGTGCTCGCCTTCGAGGGCGACGGCCACGCGAACGCCACGAAGAAGGTCGGCGAGATCGAGGCCGAGCTGGGCGCGCCCGAGCTGGACGAGCTCATCGGCCAGGAGAACCACCATGCACTCATGGATGACATCGAGCTCCTCGACGGCGCGGACCACGAGTTCGACCTCGAGGCCGTGCGCACGGGCAAGCTCTCGCCGGTGTTCTTCGGCTCGGCGCTCACGAACTTCGGCGTGGAGCCGTTCCTGAAGGACTTCCTGCGCCTCGCGCCCGCGCCGAGCGCCCACACCGACGCGCTCACGGGCGAGCCGGTCGACCCGGTGGAGCACCCGTTCTCGGGCTTCGTGTTCAAGATCCAGGCCAACATGGACAAGAACCACCGCGACCGCATCGCCTTCCTGCGCATCTGCTCGGGCAAGTTCGAGCGCGGCATGGACGCGCTGCACGTGCAGGGCGGGCGGAAGATCAAGCTCGCGACGGGCACCGCCATGATGGCGGACGACCGCGCCACGGTGGATGAGGCGTACGCCGGCGACATCGTGGGGCTCTTCGATCCGGGCATGTTCTCCATCGGCGACACGCTCTGCGTCCCCTCCGCGCGCGTGCAGTTCGCGGGCATCCCCACCTTCGCGCCCGAGCACTTCGCGCGCGTCTCCCAGGTGGACACCATGAAGCGTAAGCAGTTCGTGAAGGGCATGGAGGAGCTCGCGCAGGAGGGCGCTATCCAGATCTTCCGCGAGATCGGCGCCGGCATGGAGAGCGTCATCGTGGGCGTAGTGGGCGTGCTGCAGTTCGACGTGCTCGAGCAGCGCCTGAAGAGCGAGTACCACGTGGGCGTGCGGCGCCAGCCCCTCGGCTACACGGACATCCGCTGGATCGCGAACGAGCCGGGCTCCATCGACGTGGCGGAGCTCAACCTCACGCGCGACACCCTGCGCGTGGAGGACATGCGCGGCGGAAAGCTCCTGCTGTTCACGAGCCCGTGGAACGTCGATTGGGCGGTCGAGCACAACCCGGGGCTGCGCCTCTCCGAGTTCGGCAACGTCACGTTCTAGGTTGTGCGACGGGTCGCGCGGGCGCAGAGGTGGAGCACCCGGCGCGCCCGCGGCAGCGCGCCGCGAGCGAAAGGGTTAGGTGACCGGTGAAGGGCATCCAGGGGACGAGGATGAACGACGAGGCGTCGCGCAAGCGCCGGAGCCTTGCGTGGCTGCGCGCGCTGGCGTGCTCGCTCGCGCTTGCACTTACGCTGGCGGGCGTCGCGGGCTGCGGGAGCGGTTCCGCGGCAACGGGCAGCGCCCTGTCCGCCACGCCGGCTGCATCGAGCGTGCAGGCAGCGCCCGACGGCACCCTCGACGCCTCGGAGCTGCCTGCATACGACGGCGCGGCATCGATCGAGGTCGACGGCAACGTGCCCGACTTCACCGAGGAGGACCTCGATGCCCCCGCCGAAACGTATGCGGAACTCGACGACCTCGGCCGCTGCGGCCAGGCGACGGCCATCGTGGGGGAGGAGACCATGCCCACGGAGGACCGCGAGTCGATCGGTATGGTCAAGCCGAGCGGCTGGCACACCGTGCGCTACGACGACCTCGTGGACGGGCGCTACCTCTACAACCGCTGCCACCTCATCGGCTACCAGCTCTCCGGCGAGAACGCCAACGAGCGGAACCTCATCACGGGCACGCGCTACATGAACGTCGAGGGCATGCTTCCCTACGAGAACGAGGTGGCGGACTACGTCCAAGAAACGGGCAATCACGTGCTCTACCGCGTGACGCCCGTCTTCGAGGGGGACGAGCTCGTCGCGCGCGGCGTGCACGTCGAGGCCGAGTCGGTCGAGGACGACGGCGCGGGCGTGTCGTTCAACGTGTTCTGCTACAACGTGCAGCCCGGCGTCGAGATCGATTACGAGACGGGCGAGAGCCGGCGCGCGCCCAGCGCGGATGGGGACGGTGAGGCGTCGTCTGCGGACGAGACCACCTACGTCCTGAACGTGAACACGGGGAAGTTCCACCGCCCCGACTGCTCTTCGGTGGACGACATGAGCGCGCACAACAAGCGGGAGTACACGGGCGCGCGCGACGCACTCATCGACCAAGGGTACGAGCCCTGCAGCAGGTGCAACCCCTGAGCTCGCGCCCTGCGGCGGCTCGTCAGATTTCATCCGAGATATCCCGCAGCTCTAGGCTTCCGCTGTAGTACCATGGGCGCGTGTTTCGACCCATGCGCGCAGGGAAGGGGCCCGCTATGAGCAGTTGGTTGGATGACGCCGTCTTCTACGAGATCTACCCGCAGAGCTTCCTCGATACGAACAGCGATGGCATCGGCGACCTGCCGGGCATCATCGCGCGCCTCGACTACGTGCGCGAGCTGGGCTGCAACGCCCTTTGGCTGAACCCCTGCTTCGTTTCGCCCTTCGGCGACGCGGGCTACGACGTGGCGGATTACTGCCAGGTGGCCCCGCGCTACGGCACGAACGACGACCTCGTGCGGCTCTTCGACGAGGCGCACGCGCGCGGCATGCACGTCCTGCTCGACCTCGTGCCCGGGCACACCTCCATCGAGCACCCGTGGTTTCGGGAATCGGCCAAGGCGGCGCCGAACGAGCTCTCCGGCCGCTACGTGTGGACGGACAGCGTGTGGACGCCGGTGGGGGATGTCCCCGGGGTGAACGGCGTGCTGCGCGGCGTCTCTGAGCGCGACGGCGCGGTCGCGGTGAACTTCTACGCCTTCCAGCCCGCGCTCAATTACGGCTTCGCGGAAGTCACTGAGCCCTGGCAAAGCGCCATGGACGCGCCCGAGGCGCTCGCCACGCGCCAGGCCATGAAGGACGTCATGGCGTTCTGGCTCGAGCGCGGTTGCGACGGCTTCCGCTGCGACATGGCCGGCTCGCTCGTGAAGAACGACCCCGGCCAGGAGGGCACCATCAAGGTCTGGCAGGACATCCGCGCGTTCCTCGACGACGCCTACCCGGACGCCGTGCTCATCTCGGAATGGGGCGAGCCGGACAAGACCATCCGCGCGGGCTTTCACATGGACTTCCTGCTGCAGTTCGGCACCTCGCACTACCTCGACCTCTTCCGCTGCGAGCACCCGTGGTTCGCGCGCGAGGGGGCGGGCGACGCAAGCGCGTTCGTGGCCACCTACCAACGCAACCTCGATCTCACCGACGGTCGCGGCCTCATGTGCATCCCCTCGGGCAACCACGACATGGAGCGCTTGCGGCGCTTCCTCGACCCGGAGGAGATGAAGCTCGCCTTCGCGTTCATCATGTCCATGCCGGGTTGCCCCTTCGTGTACTACGGCGACGAGATCGGCATGCGCCACCTGGACGTGACGTCGGTGGAGGGCGGCTACATCCGCACGGGCGCGCGCTCGCCCATGCAGTGGGGCGCCGGCGGGAACCTCGGGTTCTCGAACGCGCCGGCGAGCGAGCTCTACATCAGGCAGGATGATGCGCCCGATGCTCCGACCGTCGAGGCGGAGATGTCCGACGAGCAGTCGCTCTGGCATGAGGTGCAGCGGCTCATCGCGGTGCGCCGCGCGAACCCGGCGCTCGGCGCGAAGGGAGCCATCGAGTTCTCGTACTGCGAGCAGGGCGCATACCCGCTCGTGTACGTGCGGAGCGAGCGCGACGCGTCCGGCGAGGTCGTGCCGGGCGGTCAGCGCGTGCTCGTGGCGCTGAACCCTGCGGCGCGCCCGGTCGAGATTCCGTGCCCTTACGAGGCGGCGCGCGTACTCTACGCGCTCGGCGCGGGCGAGGGGTGCCAGCTTGCGGACGGCCGCCTGCGCATGCCCGGCGCGAGCGCCGCGTTCTTCGAGCTCGTGGGGTAGCGCGCCCGGCGCGTTCTGCCGCACCTCGCCCTACGAAAACGCCCCGCCGACCTCGGTCGACGGGGCGTTCGCATACCCGGTGCGGCAGCGCCCGGCGCGCGGGGCTCAAAGGCACCGCCCCGCGCCCGGGCATCGCGCCGCTTACGAGGAGGTCTTCACACGGCCGGAGTGCTCGGGCGTGATCTCCATGGTCTGGAAGCGGTGCTGCATGTAGGCGTTATCGAAGTTCTTGGCGTAGAACGTCTGGACGGGGGTGGTGTCCGGGACGCCCGAGAGCCGCTCGAACCAGCAGTCGAGCGCCTGGAGCGTCATGACGCCGTTCACGAGCATGAGGATGAAGCAAACCGTGGTGAGCGAGTAGCGCAGCTTCCAGGGGATGAGGTTGATGAGCTTGAGGAGCCGCGGCAGGCAGAACTTGATCCACACGAAGCCGAGCGTGCCCCACATGCACATGAAGAGCGTCGAGGTGCGCCCGCCCGTGATGACGGCGATGGGGTCGGGGAAGAGGCCGAAGATGGTGGAGCCGCTGTAGTTCCACGCCGTGGCGCCGAAGCCCACCTGCATGAACCACGCGGTGGCCGCCTCGAAGAGGCCGCCGATGACGGC
Organism: Enorma timonensis; assembly: GCF_000321165.1. Taxonomy (NCBI): domain Bacteria; kingdom Bacillati; phylum Actinomycetota; class Coriobacteriia; order Coriobacteriales; family Coriobacteriaceae; genus Enorma; species Enorma timonensis. The sequence continues at coordinate 10,401 of NZ_CAPF01000040.1, read as the reverse complement.
GCTCACCAGGAAGATGATGATGGGGTTGGCGCGGTAGAAGCGGTTGAGCGCGACGGTCATGAGCAGCGCGCCGAAGCCGTAGATGGGCGAGAAGGGGCCGAAGAGCAGGCCCGCGCGGTCCTGGTAGACGCCCGGGTCGACGACGACCATGTGGTAGACGGTCTCGATGATGAGGCCGAGCACGCTGCACACCACGAAGACCCAGAATAGGTTGAAGAAGTTGAGCTCGATGAAGCCCTTGCCCTCGGGGTCGCGCCCGAGCATGCCCTCCTTGGCTGCCTCGCGGTCGGCCAGGTCGCGGAGGTCGCGCTGCAGCTGGCGCTCCTGGCGCAGGGCTGGGTCGACCGTGACGGAGAGCGCGACGAGGATCACGAGCTGGATGGCCGGCTGGATGAGGTGCGGCCCGATGCCCTGGAGCATGACGTCGAGGATGATCTGTGCCACGGTGAGCGCGATGAGCACATGCGACCAGCGGCCCGCGTTGCGCCGGCGGTTCCGGATCAGCGAGATGCCGAAGAAGACGAGGCAGGCACCGTTCACGACGGCGACGACGCCCGAGAGCACCATGGTGATGACGGCGAGCGTGATGTCTCGGCTGCCGACCGAGACCTCGCTGCTGCCGGACGCGATGACGAGCGCGATAAGGGTGATGAGCAGGGCGGTCAGCCCGACGGTGATGAGGCCGCTCAGGGTGCAGAGCAGACCGTACACCTTGACGATGAGCGGGAGCTTGCGCTGCTCCTGCGTCGTGGGCACGTTGGGGTCGAGGTCGTTTCCGGGTAGGTCGAGGTCGGGTAGCGGGTGCTTGGTGGGTTCGCTCATGGTGTGTCCCTTGTCTCAGAGCTAGAATCGAGTGGTATATACCCGTTATTCACGTGCGCGGGACGGATGCGTGCCCGTAGCTCGCGCGCGATGGCGTCATCGGATGGTTTATCGTGTTGACGGACGCGCCCGTTGGCCGATAATCATAAGACGTTTCATGCGTTGCAAGGTGGACGCCGTCCGCCTGGCGAAAGGGGTTCTATGTCAACCAACTGCAAGATCGTGAAGGTTCTCTGCCTGGTGCTCATGGTGCTCGGCATCGCTGCGGTCGCCCTGGGTATCGCCTCGTTCCTGGGTGCCCCCGAGATCGGCTCCGCGGCGAACGAGGGAGTCGTTCCCATCCAGGTGGCGAGCGTGGTCATGGCCGTCGCCGGCGCGTTCGAGCTCGTCGCGGGCTTCCTCGGCGCGCGGGGGGCGAACAACCCGGCGCACCTCATGTCGTTCATCGTGCTCGGCACGGTGCTGGTGATCGTGAACGCGGGCGAGGTTGCGCTCTCGGTCATGGGCGGTTCCGGCCCCGTGTGGGTGAACGCCGCGTATGCCGTGCTCGTGCTCGTCGCCGTGCTGTTCGCGGGCCGCGCCCGCCGCGAGGCGCTCGACCGCTAGCGAATCGCCGCGCGCCGGTCGCGCCGAAGCGGCGTCAAAGCCTATAGCGCGCGAAGCCCCCGGTTCCCTAGGGTTCCGGGGGCTTCGCGCTATCTCGGGTCGATATGATGGGGCGCCTCGCGCCGCGCGGCGACGTGCACCAAGCGCCGCGCGGCCACCGCGCTACAGGCGCTCGGCGAGGTCGAGGATGAGGCGCTCGGTCTTCTCCCAGCCCAGGCACGGGTCGGTGATGGACTTGCCGTACACACCGCCGTCGATGGGCTGGTTGCCGTCCTCGAGGTAGCTCTCCACCATGAAGCCGCGCACGAGCCTGCGGATCTGGTCGGAGCGGCGCATGGAATCGGCGACCTCGTGGCTGATGCGGATCTGCTCGAGCGGGCGCTTGCCGGAGTTGTCGTGGTTGCAGTCCACGATCACCGCGGGGTTGGCGAAATCGGCCTCGGTGTACTTCTCGGCCAGGCGCTCGAGGTACTCGTAGTGGTAGTTGGGGTAGTTGAGCCCGTCATCGCCGATGTAGCCGCGCAGCACCGCGTGCGCGAGCGGGTTGCCCGTGGTCTCGACCTCCCAGTTGCGGAACAGGAAGGTCTGGGGCTGCTGCGCCGCGTAGATCGAGTTGAGCATGACGCTCGTGGAGCCGCCGGTGGGGTTCTTCATGCCCACGGGCATGGGGACGCCGCTCGCCACGAGGCGGTGCTCCTGGTTCTCGACGGAGCGCGCGCCCACGGCGATGTAGCCCAGCACGTCGATGAGGTACTGGTAGTTGGTGGGGTAGAGCATCTCGTCGGCGGTGAACATGCCGGTCTCCTCGGCCACGCGCAGGTGCATGCGGCGGATGGCCTTCACGCCGCCCAGGAGGTCGGAGGGGCCCTCGGGGTCGGGGTTGTGCAGGAGCCCCTTGTAGCCGGTGCCCTTCGTGCGCGGCTTGTTGGTGTAGACGCGCGGGATGATGAAGAGGCGGTCGCGCACGCGGTCGGCGAGCGCGGCGAGGCGCGTGACGTACTCGAGCACGGAGTCCTCGCGGTCGGCGGAACACGGGCCCACGATCACGAGGCGCCGGTCGTCCTCGCCGCGCAGGATGGCCGCGACCTGCTCGTCGAACGCCGGTTTCTTCGCGGCGGTCTCGGCCGAGAGGGGCATCTCCTGGCGGATCTCCTTGGGGATGGGCAGCAGGCGCTTGAATTTCATGGACATGTCGGTGTTCCTATCTTCTCTTCTCCGGTCGGTGCGGCGGGGCTCCGTGCGAGCTGCGGTCGCGCCGGCCGATGGTGCGTGATGCATCATTATGCCGCCGTCTTGCATGGAGCGGGGCATCGCTGCGCGCTCGAAACCCACTTGTTACGCGGCGCGTGGGAGGGGCTCGGATTCCCGGAGCGGATAGGAGCGCGGCCATGGCCGGCCCGGCTCGCGCTATACTCGGTGTTCACCTAAGAATCGAGGCGAGAGATGGTACGTGATGCGCGCCGCGGACGGAGCGGCGGAGAGTACATGGTTTCGGATGTCGTCCCTGCGGCGGAGCGCCCACCGTTTTGTGCGCCGGCACACACGACGGGTGTGGTATTCGAGGGCGGCGGCTTCCGCGGCCTGTATACCGAGGGCGTCTACGACACCTGGCTCGAGCAGGGCATCTCCGCCACGCACGTGATCGGCGTCTCGGCGGGCGCGACGTTCGGCTGCAACTACAAGTCCCGCCAGGTCGGCCGCGCGCTCAGGTACAACAAGCGCTTCTGCCGCGACCCGCGCTACATGGGGCTCAAGAGCCTCATCACCACGGGGAACTTCTTCAGCCGGGACTTCGCCTTCGGGCGGCTGCCTTGGGAGTTCGACGTGTTCGATACGCCCACGTACGCGGCGAACCCCATGCGCTTCACGGGCGTCGCGACGGACGTCGAGACCGGCGAGGCCGTCTACCATGGCCTGAACGCGGGCGATACGGTCGATGTCGAATGGATGCGCGCCTCCTCCGCGATCCCCGGGCTGTCGCGCCCGGTCGAGCTCGAGGGGCGGAAGCTCCTCGACGGCGGCATGGCGGATTCGATCCCCTTCCGCTGGATGCTCGACCAGGGGTACGAGCGCTGCGTGGTGGTGTGCACCCAGCCGGCGGGGTACCGCAAGGAGCCGAACGAGCTCATGCCCGTGCTTCGCGTGCTGCTGCGGCGCTACCCGGCGCTCGTGGAGCTGCTCGCCAACCGGCACGAGCGCTACAACGCCCAGCTCGATGAGCTCGCGGAGCTCGAGCGCGCGGGCGCGGTGTTCGTGATCCGCCCGAGCGAGTCGGTGAAGGTGCCCATCACCATCAAGGACCCCGCCGAGCTCGATCGGGTGTACGAGGTCGGCCGCCGCGACGGCGCCGCGACGCTCGACGCGCTCCGCGCCTACCTCGCCTAGATGATAAAAAGCAGACAGGCTGGTTTTTATCATCTCGCTTTTGTCCGGGCGGCGCGGTAGGCTACCTGTCGAGGCAAAAGGAGGCGTTGCGATGAACGAGATCAAATGCCCCAAGTGCGGGACGGTGTTCCAGGTTGATGAGCGCGGCTATGCCGACATCGTGCGGCAGGTGCGCGACGAGGAGTTCAAGCGGCAGCTCGCCGAGCGCGAGGAGCTCATGGCGCACGAGCGCGAGCAGGCGGTGGAGCTCGCCAAGCAGCAGGCGAAGCGCGAGCTCGACCAGCAGGTCTCCGAGCGCGAGACGCAGCTCGCGGACCTGCGCGCCCAGCTCGACGCCGCGCGGCACGAGCAGGAGCTCGCGAGCGATAAGGCGGCCGCGGAGGCGCGCGAGGCGGCGCAGCAGCAGGTCGCGGAGCTGCAGCGCACCTGCGACGCGCTCCGGCACCAGCTCGAGGAGGGGCAGGCGGCGGCCAAGCTCCAGGAGGCGAGTGCCCGCGCGGAGCTGCAGGAGGGCATCTCCGCGCGCGACGCCGAGATAGCGCAGCTCAAAGCGCAGCTCGAGGCGGCGGCGAACCAGCAGCAGATGGCGCTCGATCGGGCGGGGGCGCTCGCCGAGCAGCGCTTGCAGGAGGAGCTCTCCCAGGCGCGCGCCGACGCGGCCGAGCAGCAGGCGAAGCTCCAGCGCACCGCGGACGACCTGCGCGCCCAGCTCGAAGGCCAGAAGAAGGACGCGGAGCTCGCCACGACCCGTGCCGTGGCCGCGGTGGAACGCGAGCGCGACGAGGCGCGGTCCGCGCTCGCCAGCGAGCGGGCGCTGCGCGAGAGCGAGCGCCGGCAGCTCGAGGCGGCGCACGCCCTCGAGCTCGAGCAGGAGCACAAGACGCGCGACGAGATCGTGCGCCTGCGTGACGAGGAGATCGAGCGCCTGCGCGACATGAAGGTGCGCCTCTCCACCAAGATGGTGGGCGAGTCGCTCGAGCAGCACTGCGAGGCCGAGTTCAACAAGGTGCGCATGGGCATGTTCCCGAACGCGTACTTCGAGAAGGACAACAAGGCGGTCGCCACGGAGGACGACGCGCGCGCCACGAAGGGCGACTTCATCTTCCGCGACTACGCCGACGACGGCACCGAGTTCATCTCCATCATGTTCGAGATGAAGAACGAGAACGACGCGACGGCCTCGAAGCACAAGAACGAGGACTTCTTCGCGAAGCTCGACGCGGACCGCCGGAAGAAGGGCTGCGAGTACGCGGTGCTCGTGAGCCTGCTCGAGCCGGAGAGCGACCTCTATAACGAGGGCATCGTGGACGTGAGCTACCGCTATCCCAAGATGTACGTCATCCGCCCGCAGTTCTTCATCCCGTTCATCACGCTTTTGCGCAACGCGGCGCAGAAGGCGATCGGCTACAAGCGGGAGCTTGCCGAGCTGCGCCAGCAGAACGTCGACGTCACGAACTTCGAGAAGAAGCTCGAGGAGTTCCAGTCGGGCTTCTCCACGAACTTCGAGCGTGCGAACCGCAAGTTCAACGAGGCGATCGAGGGCATCGACAAGACGATCGGCCAGCTGCAGAAGATCAAGGACGCGCTGCTCTCGAGCGACCGCAACCTGCGCCTGGCGAACGACAAGGCGCAAGGGCTCACCATCCGCAAGCTCACGTACAAGAACCCCACCATGAAGGCGGCGTTCGAGGAGGCGCGCGAGAAGCAGGCCGAGCTCGATGGGACGGATGGCGAAGCCGACGCGTGATGCGCGCCGATGCGTTCTGATACCATCCAGATGAACTGGTTGTATCGCTGTGATGGTGGTGGCATATGAACCGGATACGACAGGTGCTGTTGGGCGGCGACCTTGACCCCAAGGTGCTCGAGCAGGCCGAGCGCTCCTCGTTCGTGCGCGTCGACAACCCGTTGCGCCAGTACTCGTCCTTCTTCCTGCGCCTCATCATCTCCGCGGTCATCGCCACCGCCGGCGTCGCGGCGGACTCGGCGACGACGATCATCGGCGCGATGCTCGTGGCGCCGCTCATGTCGCCCATGCTGGGGACGGCGCTCGCCGTCGCCGTGGGGCGCCCGCGTCAGGCGTTCAGCACCTTCGTGCTCACGGTGCTCGGCATGGCCATGGCGGTGATCGTGGCCATAGGCGTCACGGCGATCATCCCCGTCGATGTGGACATGAGCACGAACTCCCAGGTGCTCGCCCGCACGTCGCCTCGACTGGTCGACCTGATCATCGTGCTCGCCTCCGGTTTCGTGGCGGCGCTCGCCTCCATCCGCAGCGACATCCCCGACGCGGTGCCGGGCATCGCCATCTCGGCGTCCATCGTCCCGCCCCTCTGCGTGGTGGGCGCCGCGCTCTACGAGGGGTCGACGGCCTCCGCCCTGGGCGCCTTCCTGCTGTTCATCACGAACTACATCGCCATCCAGGTCACGGGCGCCGCGGTGTACCTCGCGGCGGGCGTGGGCACGCGCGCGTTCTCCGTCATCGAGGGCAAGGCGCGGAACCTGTGGTATGGGGCGGTCGCACTCGGCGCCGTGATCGTGACCCTGTCGCTCGCCGCCACGAGCTTCTCGGTGGTGCACGAGGCCGATCAGCTGCGCACCGTGCAGGGCGTCGTGACGGAATGGATCGACGGGACGGATTGGCGCATCTCGGGCTTCGACCTTGAGGACGGGGCGCTGCACGTGAGGATCGCCGGCACGGGCAGAGAGCCCAGCGTCGAGCGACTGAACCGCGAGCTTAAGGATGCCGGCGTCGAGCTCGACGAGGTCTCGCTCTCCGTGGAGGAGGAGCGTCGCGTCGTGAACAGCGACTGATGCCGACCGGCCGCCGGCCTTCATCGTGTTGATTGTCTACAACATGCCGCGTGACGCGGGGTGCATGCGACAATAGGCCGATCGATTCGCGCCGAGGGCCTCGGCTGCTTGAGATGGAAGGGCGTTGCCGTGGAATTCGTCATCCTGTACCTGCTGGTGAACATCGCGGCCGGCGCGCTCGCCTGCTTCATGGGAAAGCGCCTGTTCTACCTCATGCTCGGGGTGATCGTGTTCCTCGGCGTGTTCAACGTCGCGCTCTCCGCGACGGGCGGCGATTCGGTCGCGATCGGTGTGGCGGCGGCGCTCGGCTTGGTGGCCGCGCTGCTCTCCAAGTTCGCCTACAAGGCGGGCGTGTTCCTCGTGGGCTTCGCGGCCGGCGCGGCGCTCGGGTTCCTCGCGGGGATGCTCGTGCCCGGGGCCGTCGCGTTCCTGTGGGCCATCATGCTCGCGGTGGGCGTGCTCGTGGGGCTTGCCGCGTTGCGGTGGTGCGACCTCTTCGTGCGCATCGGCACGGCGTACACGGGCGCGACCTTCCTCGCCTCGAACGTGCTCGCTGCCATGCTGGCGTTCCCGCAGCTGATGGCCTGCGCCGTTCCCGGCGACGCGCTCGCGACGTTCGACGCGCTCTCGACCTACATCGGCGGCCCCTTCTCCGAGGCGTTCGCCCGCCCGATGCTCTTCGCAACGGTCATCCTGGCCATCATCGGCGTCATCGTGCAGGGGCATACGAAGGTGAACGAGTAGGCAGGGCTCGCTTCACGCCCGCAGGAGACCTGCGGCACCGCGCACCCCGCCGTGCGCACGGTACCGCTCACCGCCCGAGCGCGTTCGCCCGATTGTTCCGTGCACCCTGCGGGTACGCTTCTCATACTTGTTCATACGGGGAAGGAGCTGCCATGGCACATGTCACCGAGACGTATGTGGATTACGCTGGATTCAAGACCTACTGCAAGACGTTCACGCCAGACGATCCGCAACCGGGCAAGAAACCGCTGCTCATGCTGCACGGCGGCCCCGGGGCGTGTCACAACTGCCTGCTCACGTATGCCGACATCGCGGATCGCTATGGACGCACGGTGGTGTTCTACGACCAGATCGGCTGCGGCAAGAGCGCGATCCCGCACCAGGAGGATGACTTCTACACCTGCGATCTGTGGGTGAACGAGTTCTACGCCGTGCGCGAGGCGCTCGGCCTCGACGACATCCACCTCTTCGGCAATTCGTGGGGCGGCATGCTCGGGATGCTCTGCATGCTGCGCGACGACACGGGCGTGAACTCGTTCGTGATCAACAGCTCGCCGGTCTCCATCGATACGTGGCTCTCGGAGGCGCGGCGCCTCATCACGTTCCTCCCGCAGGAGATGCAGGATGCGCTCGAGGAGGCAGAGCGCACGGGCGACTACGAGGCGCCCGCGGCCGCGGCTGCGGCAGACGAGTACTACAAGCGCCACGTGACCGGCTGCTACGCCAAGGACCTGCCGCAGATCATGATCGATTCCAACGAGGGCACGGGCGAGTGCTACATGGTCATGCAGGGTGCGAGCGAGTTCGTGTGCACGGGCAAGCTCAAGGACTGGGACATCCGCGACGAGGTATCGCAGATCCGCGTGCCCTGCATGGCGCTGTCCGGTACGGATGACGAGGGCACGCCCTACACCATCAAGGAGCTCGTCGACCGCATTCCCGGGTGCGAATGGACGCTCATCCAGGGCGCGCCGCACCTGGCGAACCTCACGCATCCGGACGCCTGCCTCGCCGCCGTCGAGGGATTCATCAGCAGGTTCGACTAACCGGCGATGGTGCGGGGCGGAGCTGTGCGGCGGCGCGCGGGCCGGAGCGCGCGCAAGACATGCGAGAAAGGTGACATGTCATGATCATCACCACGACGAATTCCATCGAGGGATACGAGATCGAGGAGTACCTGGGCATCGTTGCGGGCGAGGTCGTCGCAGGCATCAACATGTTCCGCGACATCGGTGCCGGCCTGCGCAACATGTTCGGTGGACGTTCGGCGGGATACGAGGACGAGATGCAGCAGGCGCGCAACGAGTGCATCGCGGAGATGGGCCAGCGCGCCGAGGCGCTCGGGGCGAATGCGATCGTCGGCGCGTCGTTGGGCTACGAGACGTTCGAGGGCATGATCATGACCGTCGCCTCAGGCACCGCCGTGCGCATTCGCCAGGTGCCTACACAGCGTTGATGATAGGCTCGCCCGCGCTGAGACGACGGAGGTTCTCGGCGGCGATGCGCGCGATGTTGTCGAGCACCGTGTATAGATGAAACCCGCCGGCGGCGTGCGGCGTGATGAGCAGGTTCGGCGCATCCCAGAGCGGGTCGTCGGCGGGGAGCGGCTCGGGCACGGTCACGTCGAGCGCCGCGCCAGCGAGTTGGCCGCGCCCGAGCGCTTCGGCGAGGTCGGCCTGCACCACGAGGTCGCCCCGGCCGCCGTTCGCGAAGTACGCGCCGCGCTTGCACCGGGCGAGGAAGGCGCTATCCACGATGCCGCGCGTGGCAGGCGTGCTCGGTAGGAACGAGGCGATCACATCCGCTTGGGGCAGCAGCTCGGGCAGCTCATCCATGGTGTGGATGCGCTCGAAGCCCTCGGGCACCGCGCCCGTATGGCGCCGCACGCCCGCCACGCGCGCCCCGTGCGCCTGCGCGAGCCGGGCGAAGTGCTGCCCGATGTCGCCTGCGCCGAGCACGAGCACCCGCGCGCCCGCCATCGTGGTCACCGCGCCGCGGTCGCCCCATGCGTGGTCGCGCTGGTCGTCGCGATACCCGTCGAGATGCTTCATGAGCATGAGCACCATGGCGTATAGGTGCTCCGCGACTGCCTGGCCGTACGCGCCGACGGCGCTCGCGAGCACGCAGCCCTCCGGCACGGTGCCCGGCGCGGCGTACGCGTCGTAGCCGGCGGAGTTGAGCTGCAGGAGGCGCACCCTGCGCGCGATCGCGAGCCGCTCGGGCGGGAGGTTTCCCACGATGACGTCGGCCGAGGAGACCTGCTCGTCGGTGGCCTCGGCCGGGGAGGTGTAGGTGAACACGGAGCCGGGCGCGCCCGCCTCGAGCACGCGGCACTGCGCTTCGGTGAAGGGTGGAAGGACGAGGATGTTCATGCGTGTAGCTCCCTGCATCCGCTTCGGGACGCCTCGTTGCCTGTGATGTTGTTGGGTGCGTTTCGGGCTGCTGCCGGTCGCGCAGGTGTACCGCTCGGCAGCAGCGTGCGCGACGCTAGGAAAGCACCTCGGACGCCGCCTTCTTGACGCCGCCCCACATGGCGAAGCCCCAAACGGGCGTGGTGTCCATGAACTGCACCTGGCGGTCGACCGGGTCGACGACCACGGGCAGGGTGAACGCCGCGAACTTGGCCTTCGGCTTCTCCTTGACGAACTGGATGGCACCGGGGTTCATGGGGTGCTGCAGCATCACGGGGTAGATGGCGACGCCCTTCTGCAGGCCGCGCGGCACGCCGGCGTAGTTATGGAGCGCCCAGTCCGTGCACGCGGCGCTGTAATCGCGCATCTCGTTGTAGCCCACACCGTTGTTCTCGTAGATGAGGAAGTACTGGTGGATGTTCGCGAGCGCGGCGGAGAAGCGCTTCGTGACGAAGAGGTACGTCTGGAGCTCGGGGATGAACTGCGCGGGCTCTCCCAGGCGCGCCGCGACCTGCTGCACGAAGGGATTGAGCAGGCCGCCCGCCGCTACGGGCGCGGCCTGCACGCCGGGCACCGCCACAGGCGCGGGGGCGGCTGCGGCCACGGGGGCGGTAACGGG
>NZ_CAPF01000041.1:0-5727 GCF_000321165.1 Enorma timonensis | reverse complement strand
ATACGCGTTCCTTTCTGTCTGCCCGCAGGTGCCGCGCACGGCGACGACCGCAGGGCTCGTTTCCGACAGGCTCCCTCCATTATGCAGCGTCGCCCGGACAATGCGTGTATGGAATTGAAAAAGTTTGCAGGGCTGCGCGCGCAACGCCTCGCGCACCCGCCTGCCGTACAATAAGACGGTTTCGCATTGAGGGCGGCGCGACGCACGCGCGGCCGCGCCCGCACCGCGCGCATCGGACGGGGCCCGGTCGCCCCAGCGTTTGGGAGGTAGCTATGGCGCAGCAACAGCGCGACATGTTCGACGACCTCATCGACATCACCAAGGGGCTCAGCGGCATCACCGAGCCGTTCAACGACCTCGCGAACGCCTTCCTGGGCAACCCCGAGGCCGAGGCGAAGGAATGGAACCCGGCGGATTACAAGGAGCGTCCGCGGGCGAACACCGTGCCGTGCCTCGCGTGCCGCTCGGAGAAGAGCAGCTGCCGCGCGTGCGTGAAGGTGTGCCCGGTGAACGCGATCGAGATCGAGGACGGCGGCATCGACATCCTCGATAGCTGCCGCAAGTGCGGCCTGTGTGCGCCGGTGTGCCCCACGGAGGCCATCTACTCGCCGCAGAAGCGCCCGAAGCGCATCTACGATGCGGTGGCGGCCGCCGCCACGGCCTACGAGACGGCGTACGTGACCTGCACGCGCGCGCTCCGCCGCGTCCCGCGCGACAACGAGGTCGTGCTCGCCTGCGTGGGCGACGTCACGCCCGAGACCTGGTTCGCCATCCTCATGGACTTCCCGAACGTGAGCGTGTACCTGCCGCTCGACATCTGCACGGCGTGCCGCAACGCCCAGGGCGAGGAGATGCTGGGCGACGCCATCGCCACGGCCGAGGAATGGTCCGGCCGCGGCATGGGCCTCGAGGTAGACGCGAAGGCGCTCACCTGCGAGAAGTCGCGCGCGTTCGAGCGCAAGGAGTACTTCGACAAGATCAAGCAGACCACGGGCCTCGCCATGGCGAAGCTCAACCCCGCGGCGGCCGCGGTGACGACGGTGTCGCAGCGCATCAAGGAGCACACCAAGAAGCTCTCCGCGCTCGAGCGCTCGCTTTCCGCCTCGACGGGCGCGAACTCGCTCAAGCGCCGCCGCGTGCTCACGCAGAGCCGGCAGCTTTTGCTCTCGACGCTCCAGGCGCACCCCGAGCTCGCGCCGAACGTGCGGGTGAGCGTTCCCGAATGCGATTTCGAGCGCTGCACCCTGTGCGGCGATTGCGTCGAGGCCTGCCCGCTGCGCGCCTGCGACCTCGTGGGGTCGGGAACCTTCACGGTCGAGCCCACGTACTGCACGGGCTGCGGCCTGTGCGCGGAGGTCTGCCAGCCGGGCGCCCTCAAGATGGTGGAGCGCGACGGCGCGGACCTCGTCGTCCCCGATCCGGAGGCCGAGCAGCGCGCGGCCGAGCAGGCGCGTGCCAAGGCCGAGGCGGACAAGATGAAGGCAGAGGCCAAGAAGAAGCTTGACTCCGTGCTCGACCGCGTGGAGAAGCTCGCGGATTAGGGCGGCGCGCCGCTCTCTCGCCCGGGTTCGGGCGGCTCGCGCCTCGATACTGTGTGGGAATCGCGCTTCGGCTGGCAGACCGCCCAAGCGCACCCTCATTATCTGGGGTTTCGTTCGCGACGAGGCAGCTCTACCCGGCGCATCCGGATTCCCGCACAGTATCGGGGCTCGAACGTGCTTCGAGGTCGTCTGGGCATGACGTGAGCGCGCGCATCTCGTACAATAGGAGGGTTCGAATCCACGCCGTGCCCGCGCGCCGGGTGCGCTGAGAGAGGAAGTGCCTCGTGGCCCTATCCATCGGTATCGTCGGCCTGCCCAACGTGGGCAAGTCGACGCTCTTCACCGCCCTCACCAAGAAGGGCGGCCTCGCCGCCAACTACCCCTTCGCCACGATCGACCCGAACGTCGGCATCGTCGACGTGCCGGACGACCGCCTGGGCAAGCTCGCCGAGATCGTGCATCCCGGCCGTATCGTGCCCGCAACGGTCGAGTTCGTGGACATCGCCGGGCTCGTGAAGGGCGCGAACGAGGGCGAGGGCCTGGGTAACCAGTTCCTCGCGAACATCCGCGAGACGGACGCCATCTGCGAGGTCGTGCGCTACTTCAAGGATCCGAACGTCATGCGCGAGGTCGGCCGCGTGGGCGCCTTCGTCGACCCCGCCGCCGACGCCGACACCATCATGACCGAGCTCATCCTCGCGGACATCCAGACGCTCGACAAGCAGCTGCCCAAGCTCGAGAAGGACGCCAAGCGCGACAAGGAGCTCGCACCCAAGCTCGAGGTGGCCAAGCGCCTCGCCGCCTGGCTCAATGAGGGCAACCGCGCCGCAACCCTCGACATGACGCCCGAGGAGCGCGCGGCCGCCAAGGGCCTGTTCCTGCTCACCATGAAGCCCATGCTCTACGTGGCCAACGTGGACGAGGACATGCTCGGCGAGGAGCTCGAGCCCATCGACGGCGTGACGCCGATTCCCATCTGCGCGAAGATCGAGGCGGAGCTCTCCGAGCTCGACGCCGAGGAGGCCGCGGAGTACCTGGAGTCGCTCGGGCTCGAGCGCCCCGGCCTCGATGTGCTCGCGCAGGCCGCCTACAAGCTGCTCGGCCTGCAGTCGTTCTTCACGGCGGGCGAGATGGAGGTCAAGGCGTGGACGGTGCGCCAGGGCGCGACCGCCCCGCAGGCCGCGGGCGTCATCCACTCCGATTTCGAGCGCGGCTTCATCAAGGCCGAGGTGATCTCCTACGACGATTACATCGAGCTCGGCGGAGAGCAGGGCGCCAAGGCCGCCGGCAAGCTCCGCATGGAGGGCAAGGACTACGTCATGGCCGACGGCGACGTGGTGCACTTCCGGTTCAACGTGTAGCACCGCGCACTGCCGCGATGCTGCTGCATACCGAAGAGATGGGTTGATAACATGTTCCAATACGGTCGGGTGAACGGGTACCTCACCATCGCGCTCGTGGTGGTCGGGCTGCTGCCGCTCGCCATCACCTTCGTGATTGTGCCGCAGCTGCCTGATTCGGTGGCCATGGCCTTCGACGCCGCGGGCGATCCGACGCGCTTCGAGAGCCGCTACCAGCTGTTCTGGGTGCCTGCGGTGAGCCTGCTGCTCGCGCTCGCGACGATCTTCAACGCGCGCCGGCAGGCGAACGCGAACAAGGAGTCCCGCGTCGCGGCCGAGCTCGTGTACCGGCGCGGCGTGCGGAGCGGTGTCGTGATCGGCGTGCTGCTCACCGCTTGCACCATCTACCTGCTGTTTGCTGCCTATACCGGAACCGGCTTCAGCTTCTCGCTCTAATCGGTCCAAGACGTTCCCGCCTCGGGGTTTGATCGTACATCGGGGGATACCGGGGTAGCGCGGACGCATGGGATGCGCCGCCGGGCTTCATGCTGCGTTGAAGCTCGCGCGGTGCATGCCGCCCGTCGTCGCGATGGCGTGCGCGCTGCCGGGCTGGTGGCGGGGCGCTCCGGTGACGACGCCCGCGCACTGCCACCTTTTGCTCATTTGTCGAGACAAACACCGCACGTCGTCGCATGTGCGGAAGGCCGCCGGCAGCATCGGATGCGTCCGGTGCGCAGAGGTCGACCCGCGCGCTGCGTCGCCGCGCTGCATAAGATGCGCTCCGATATGCGGATTGCATCGAACGTAAACTATAATTTACGCATCCGACCGGGTTCTTGCAGACACTCGTGCCATGAACGAGAGCATTGAACAGACGGCCGGTCGCAACGTGCGCTCCTTGCGTGAGCAGCAGCATCTTTCCAAGACTGCGTTCTGCCTGATGGCCGGCGTGAGCCGTCCCTATCTCAATAAAATCGAGGCCGGCCAGGCGAACATGTCCATCAAGCAGCTCGACCGCCTGGCGAAGGCGCTGGGCACCGACGTGATCTCGCTGCTGCAGTAGGCCGGCGCGGCTCTCGGGGTTTCGGGTGAAACGCTCGCCCCGCGCCGCCGATGCGCGGCGAGCTCAACGGACGGGAAAACGCAACGAACAGGAAGCCTAATCGTCGCTGCGATCGTGGTTGACGGGGCGGTAGAAGAGCCGCTCGAGCTCGCGCGCGTCGCCCGCCTGCGTGAGCGCCCACATCATCTTGGCCACGATGGCTTCGGTGGTCATGTCGCCGCCCCGAAGGATGCCCGGGTGCTCGGCGTAGGCGCGTCCCACCTCGTAGACCCCGAGGTCGAGGCCCTCCTCGGGTACCTGCGTGGTGAGCACGACGGCACGCCCCGAATCGACCCAATCGAAGATGGCGCGCTTGAACGAAAGCTCTCCCGCGCCGTAATCCGGGATGCCGCCGAGGCCGTAGATCTCGAGCACGAGCGCGTGGTAGGCGGGCATGAGGGCGGAGAAGATGGCGGGGTCGAGGCCGGGCGTGAGCTTGAGCACGGCCACGCGGTCATCGATGGCGTCGAAGTGGACGGGAGCCGGCGCGGGGGCATCGGTCGCGGCGGCATCCCCGCTGGCCGCCCAGGAGCCGGCGCGCACGATGCGGTCGTTCCTGATATAGGCGAGGGGCGGGAAGTTCACGCTCTTGAACGCGTTGGCGCTCATGGTGCGCTGCTTGCGGGCGCGCGTGCCGGCGATGGCGATGCCGCCGAACACGATCGAGACGTCGCGCGATGCGTCGTCGACCGCGTAGAGCAGGCTCTGGTAGAGGTTGAGCTTCGCGTCGGTGAACGAGCTCGTCATAGGGCGCTGCGAGCCGGTGAGCACGATGGGCTTCGGGCTCGCGGGCACGAGGTAGGAGAGCGCGGCCGCCGTATATGCCATGGTGTCGGTGCCGTGCAGGATGAGGAAGCCGTCGAAGTCGGCGTAGCGCTCGGCGATGGCGTTCGCGATGCGGAGCCAGTCCTGCGGCCGCATGTTGGTGCTGTCGATGTTCATGAGCTGCAGGGTGGTGAGCTCGCAAAGCCCCTCGACCTCGGGCACGCAGGCGGCGAGCTCCTCGCCGGAGAGCGCGGGGGAGAGGCCGTGGCCGTCCTCGGCCGAGGCGATGGTGCCCCCGGTCGCGATGAGGAGGATGCGTTTCATAGGATGTCCGTTCTAGCGAATGATAAAAAGCAGACAGGCTGGATTTTATCATCCGCGCGTGTCTCGACCACTCTGTAGATTGCTTGAACCCCGATGCTCCGCGGGGCGACGGCGCTAAGATGCTGGCTATAGGTTTCTGCGCGCCGCGATCGCGCCCGCGCACCACGCATCCGAAAGGAACCACGCCATGAAGGCCATCATCCCCGCCGCGGGCCTGGGCACCCGCTTCCTCCCCGCGACGAAGTGCACGCCCAAGGAGATGCTCCCCGTCCTCGACAAGCCGGTCATCCAGTACGTCGTGGAGGAGGCCCTCGAGCCCGCGGAGGTCGACGGCGCCATCGTCGTCACCTCCCCGAACAAGCCCGAGCTCCTGAGCCACTTCCAGCCCGACACCGCGCTCGAGCAGCTCCTGCGCGCCCGCGGCAAGGGCGCCTGCGCCGACGCCGTGGCCGCGGCCGGGTCGCTGCCCGTGGACTTCCGCTTCCAGTACCGCCCGGCCGGCCTCGGCCACGCGATCCGCTCGGCCGCCGACGCCGTGGCGGGCGAGGGCTTCCTCGTGCTCCTCGGCGACTACGTGGTGCCCGCCCGCGACGTCTGCGACAAGCTGCTCGCGGTCTCGGCCGACCACGGCGGGGCGTCCGTCGTCGCCGTGGCG